>JALNYO010000045.1 GCA_023229765.1 Syntrophales bacterium
CGCCAATGGAAGCGGGAAAAGTCCGTGCGAACATTGGCATAACCACCGCTGCCGTGGGGCCTTCTCTTTTCTATATTTACCCCCTGAAAGGAGGAGATCCCGACGGCCACGACCAGAAGGAGTGAAATCATGTCCAACGCCAGCGAAGACCGCCGCAGTTAGGCGCATTTCAGGGCGGAGTTTCAGACGCTGCTCGCGCTGGCAACGGCGGAAATAGTAGAGAAAGGAGAAATCGATGGAAACAAAAGTGGGTTTGTGGATTGACCATAGGAAGGCAGTTATCGTGGCTGTTACGGGCAAAGGGGAAGAGATAGAACTGATAAAATCGAAGGTTGAAAAACAGCTCCGACGTTCTGGTGATTCACCTCTTAAGGGTTCCCATGAAACACTTCAAATACCGGCAGATGATAGCCGCCAGAAAAAGTTTACCGGTCATCTCAACATTTACTACGATGCGGTAATTGCATCTATTCGTGATGCAGAATCTATTCTGATCTTTGGTCCTGGTGAGGCTAAGGATGAACTGAAAGAACGTATCGAAGAAAGTAGCCACGTTGGACGCGTTGTAGGTGTTGAAACAGTTGACAGGATGACGGATCGTCAGATCGCGGCGAAAGTTCGACAGCACTTTGCCGAGTAGTGCTCGACAATAGGACCGAGGCGGAACCTCCTGCCGAGTTATTCGATTTTGACACGGAAGGCCGCACCGCTCAAGAGCACGGTAACTGTGAACAGGAAAGAGATGCCAGTTGAACTGATCACGGAAAAATTACTCATCCACCCCAATCATGTGTTCATCATCCAGGAGCAGCGTGATTTGCACGTACTTGATGGAGAGTTCCGTTGAAAGCTGATATCAAAACCCTGGGGATGGGCCGACGTGATTGCCAAAAAAGGGTTTTCGGAATGAGTGATAAGCAATCTTCTGAAGCTAAACCGGAACGAGATGGTGGGGCGAAGCAGGCTAACCAGGCCGGTCAAGGTGCTCAGGAAGAGGCCAGGAAAATTGAGGTCGGCATGGTCGTAGAAGCCGATGGAGGTGATCTCGGACAAGACGATATAAGCGCAGCGATGGTAACTGAGATAGTTCATGATCAGGCTGGCAATGTCGAGAAGATAGTTGCCGAGAAGGGTACTATCTTTAGGAAACAGCTTGAGATTCCCGTCGAGCGGATACAGTCCGTTACGCAAGAAACCGGCGGTGACGAGTCAACCAGCCCGCCAAGTAAAGTTATTATCTCAGCCAGCGAAAATGAAGTTGAGGCGCTCGCGGCGGTTGGGCCGGAGGCGTTTCCTCCCGAAGACCTGATCAAGCCAAAGTACGGGGACGACCTACTCGACTTAACGGGGAAAGCTCTGCCAACGGACGTTGGCCTACGCAGACTTGAAGAGAAGGCAAGAGAGACAGACATGCTGCATGGTACCTTGGAAACGGGTGAGACCAACGAGAGGAGGAAAACCAGCGAAAAAGAAGAGAGTTCAGATACTGCTGCAGGCGATGACGATAAGGTCAACATAACCCAAGTGTTAGGCCCGGGCCTTTTGTCCGGGATGGCAGGCAACGACGCTTCTGCCGTCGCCTCATACTCGTTGGATGGCGCCCAGAACGGTTACGGCCATCTCTGGCTGATGCTTCTTTCTACTCCATTGCTTCAAGCCGTTCAATTCGCGTGCGCCAAGATAGGTCGCGTCCAACAAAAAGGTCTGGCAGAAATACTTCGTGATCAGTACGGAAGAAAAGTGGCAGTGCCCGCTGCCTTGCTCCTGATTGTTGCGAATATTGCCTTGATCGCAGCTGATCTGGTAGCTATCAGCACTGGTCTCGAATTGATAACGGGTTTGCGGTGGGCATGGTTCGCGGCGCCGGTTGCCCTCGCCCTGTGGTATATCACGGTATACCAGAACTTTGACGCAATCAAAAAGATCTTCCTGGCGATGAGCATGGTTTTCGTGGCCTACATAATCACCGCCTTCTTTTCGAAGCCGGATTGGGGTGCAGTGCTAACCAATACATTTGTACCGCACGTGGACTTCGGCTTTGCCAGCATCAGCACAGCAGTTGCACTGTTGGGCGCGACTATCTCTCCCTACACGATCTTCTGGCAAGTACAGGGAGAAAAAGAAGAAAAACGCTCCGGTTCAACCAATCGCAAGTTCCGGCTCGCCGCCATAGACATTGCTGCCGGCGTGATCAGTGGCAACCTAATCGCGTACTTTATTATAATCTCTACCGCAGCTACATTGTTCACCAAGCACCAGCACATCCATACAGCACTCGATGCAGCACGTGCCTTGGAGCCGCTGGTTGGTCCCTTCGCCAAGTATCTGTTTGCCTTTGGTCTGATTGGAGCCGGTCTCATCGCCATCCCGGTGTTGCTGGCCAGCGCATCTTACGGCGTAGCCGGCACTATAGGCTGGCCGTCCGGTTTATCGAAGAAACCCTGGCAAAACGAGGGTTTTTATCTGATCTTGACGGTGGGGCTTGTTGTGAGTCTGCTCCTTGCAATGATTGGTCTCGATCCGGTACACCTCATGTTCTGGGCAAATGTGCTGCAAGGTGTGCTGTCTCCGGTCCTGGTCGTATTGCTTGTAGTGATAGGCAACAGTCGCAGAATAGTGGGTAGGAACAAACTGGGATTGATCACCAATTTAGGCTTAGTCGTGGCAGCCATAGTCATGTTCGGTGCTTCAGCACTGCTTTTCTATGGGTTGGCGACCGGGCAGGGTGGCGGATAATCGGGCAGTGACGGCGGCTCGTTCAAGGGGCATGATTGTTGCGCGAAAGAGTAAATTCTTAGCTACACGGAAATATCGGTTGAACTGATTACGAAAAAATTAGTCAAAGTACCCCTCAATATATTGAGGTTTCACCAAATATTGAGGCCAAACGAATCATTTCATACTTTTCTGCTGTTCTCTCCGGTTAATCTAATCTACTGTTATTAAAGGACGATTTTAAACTTCTGATGTTCTTTCGCTTGTTGGCAAGCCACTTGCAGTTACTACCTGTAGAACCTGGTCATCATACGAATGAAGGTCCTTTCTGAGAAGCGTATGGAGTTAACACAGACGATTGCTTCACTGTCCGGTTCCATAAGGATGGAGAAGGGATGCCAGCCCAGTAGTTAAATTGAAGTCATAAAGGAGGAATACCATGAAATCGAGCATTAGGGACAAGGCCGAAGGAAAGTTTCACGAAGTGAAGGGTAAGGTCAAGGAGACCGCCGGGAAACTTAACGATAATCCTGAATTGGAAGCTGAAGGTATCGATGAAAAGATAGCCGGCCAAGTTCAGGAAAAGATCGGTCAGGTCAAAAAGGTTTTGGGGAAGTAGTGAGAGAGAGATGAGGTGAACTATGGGCATAAAAGACTGGTGCGTTCAAGTCTGAAAGAAGTGGAGGATCGCTATGCGTAAAACAGAAGCAGGGAAAGTGGGATGGATTTTACTTTGGCTCCTGGGAATCCCGGTCCCGATTTTAGTGGTGCTGTTTATTCTGCGTGGGTGCACCTGAGGCGGCTCTGTTTCAAAAAATATTCGCTGACGCAGTAATGAGTACGACAATAAAGCCCGCAGACTCTGGAGAGACTCATGGCGGAGAACAGAAAAGAGAAGTCTTTGTTAAAAAAACTGTTGTATTCCAGATCGTTTCGCTGGGGCATCGGTATCCCTGCCATCCTTGTCCTTGTTCTCTATAGCGCATCTTTTTTCCTTGATGAACCTCTGCGCCGCATCACGGAAGAAAAAATTAACCGTGATTTGAAAGGGTATTCGGTTCGGTTGCCGGGGTTGCATGTCCAGTTGATAGGCCTTTCCTTGACCTTGAAAGGATTGACCGTCTTGCAGCAGGCGCATCCTAATCCTCCTATTGCCTATTTCCCCATTCTCAAGGCCAGCATCCACTGGCGGGAGATCCTCTCGGGAAGGCTTGTCGCCGAATTAAGGCTGGACCAGCCGAAAATCAACATCAACCTGCTGCAACTGCGCAACGAGGCGGCCAGTAAGGTCCCGCTGAAGGAGATTGGCTGGCAAAAGGCGGTGGAGGACATCTACCCGCTAAAAATAAACACCGTGAAAATCAGGGACGCCAACATCACCTATATCGACCAGGATCCGAAAAGACCGCTCGCCCTGAGCCATCTGAACCTCCAGGCGACCAATATCCGCAACGTCCGCCTTCCAGACCAAGTCTATCCCTCCTCGTTCCATCTTGATACGTCAATCTTTGACACCGGGCACGGCAGTATCGATGGCGACGCAAATTTCCTCTCCGAGCCGTATCCCGGCATAAAGGGCCGCCTCAAGTTGGAAAAGGTTCCGCTCGATTATTTCAATACGATGGCTGCCCGCTCGAACCTTTCCATACATGGCGGAGTGCTTAGGGCCGCCGGCGACGCCGAGTATGCGCCAAATGTGAAAAGCGCCCACCTGGAATACCTGACGATCCAGGGGATGACACTCAACTATATCCATTCGCAACGCACCGCCGGCGCCGAAAAAAAACGTGCGGCCATAGTGGAAAAGACCGCCAAGGAGCTCACCAACAAGCCCGGGATTTTGATACGCGCCGATCAGTTGGATCTTACGGGGTGCAACCTCGGTATGGTGAATGAGGCGGCGCGCAAACCGTACCGCGCATTTCTTGCCGATACCGATTTGCAGATGAGCAACTTTTCCAATCAGTTTTCTCAGGGACCTGCGCAAATGCGACTGAAGGCGAAATTCATGGGAAGCGGCATCACGACTGCATCCGGGAGTTTCCGGCCGGAGAAAGGGGGATCTGATTTCGATCTCTATGTAAAAATCGAGAATACCAAGTTGACGGCGATGAACGACTTGCTGCGCGCCTACGGGAATTTTGATGTTTCCGCCGGGGCCTTTTCCCTTACCTCAGAGGTGCACGTCAAAAATAACGCCATTTCCGGCTATATCAAACCGTTCTTCAAAGATATAAAGGTCTATGACAGGCGCAAGGATAAGGGGCAAGGCGTCTTCCATCAAGCGTACGAGATGCTGGTCGGCGGGGTCGCCAAACTGCTTGAAAACAGGTCGCGCCAAGAGGTTGCCACCAAGGCAAATATCACGGGCTCGTTGAAAAACCCGGAAACCAGCACCTGGCAGATCGTCGTCGAGCTCATCAAAAACGCATTTTTCAAAGCGATTCTTCCCAGTTTTGATAAAGAGGTAACCGGAGCAGGTAAGCGGTGAGCGGGTAAAACCAAAGGGGAATCGGCGGCGCTTACCGCGGGAAGAAAATTATCCCTCAATATGCTGAGGTTCCACCAAATATTGAGGTCGAACTAATCATTTCATGCTTTTCTACTGTCCCTTACTATTAGTAGAACTACATGTTTATAAAGGAATAATAAATGTTGTAATTTTTCTTCGGCTAATGGCCGGCCATTTGCTATTACATGCTCATGATTATGACCATCTTACCCGGGAGCTGGGGTGATACCCATCAGAGTTATTAGAGGGCGAAAGCCTCTGTGACGCACGGCAGGCGGGGGACGTGCGCGAATCGATTTTTCAACCACTAACCAAAGGAGGCATGAAATGAACAAAATGTTTGCTATTACCCTTGCCGTCGGTCTTGCTCTCAGCAGCGGCGCCAGCGCGGAGAATATGTCCAAAAACGGGTACAATGAGCAAAAGGCCAGGATAGCGGCAACGTACAAGTTTGATAAAGACAACTGCAAATCAATGTCCGGCAATGCCAAGGATATTTGCATGGCAGAGGCCACCGGCAAGGAGAAAGTTGCCAAGGCGGAACTCGAAGCGAATTACAAGCCCAGCGCCAAGGCGCGCCGCAAGGTAAGGGAAGAAAAAGTGGAAGCCGATTACAAAGTTGCCATTGAAAAGTGTGACGACAAGGGCGACAACCTCAAAGATGTCTGCGTCAAAGAAGCAAAGGCCGCGATGAAGTCGGCCAATGCGGATGCGAAAGCCAGCAAGAAAGTGGGCGAGGCGCGCAAGGATGCAGCCGAGGACAAACGCGAAGCCGAGTACGCAGTTGCCAAGGAAAAGTGCGAAGCGCTGGCCGGGGCTGAAAAAGACAGTTGCATTGCGGACGCCAAGGCGCTCTACAAAAAGTGATCCCGCACGGCCTTTTATTGGCGATACTTGGTAGAAAAAGGCAAGATAACTAACGCGGGCAATAAGCTCGCAACCCAGCATACGCAAAAATGACGGTCATTAGAAATGTTCCTAAAACCGCATTTGATGACGGCCTGTACCCCTGCCAAGAAAATTCCCTGTTTTTTGGCAGGGTTTACAGACTAATGCACTAACACAGAGAGTCCAAACTATATCAAATCAGATCGAAGTTTTTGTAAAGTGTAATGTTCTCGGGGGCGCCATTGGCGCGACTCGGAATCCTTTTCTTGGGCTGATGCAGGAGTAAACAAGATGAGTTGGTTAGGATGGCTTGGTCTGGCAGTAATCATCACCGTCATTGTGGCCGTCACCGGTATCAAGCCGAATGGTACGCGACACGTCGCCCACACGAGCTTGATGGGGATGGCGCGGCTCGTACTTCTGGCGGTTCTCATCATCATCATCGGCTACCTGACGTTTCGAACCCGGGCCGGGGGCTGACGTTGACGTGAGCAGCCCGATATCATGACATTGCAAAGCTTGCTGCTAATTGAGGACTTACCGTGCAAATGAAGGTGAAAGAAACTTTAAAGGTGGCAAAAAATGGCGGCAAGTTAATTATTGCAGCCTTTAATGCCTTTATCGAAGACAGCGCCTTAACAATGAGTGCGGCACTTGCTTACTATACGGTTTTTGCAATGGCGCCTCTATTAATCATGCTTATTTCCATAGCGAGCCTTTTTTATGGTGCAGATGCCATAAATAGAAACTTATTTCAGGAAATCAATGGTCTGGTAGGTAATCAGGCCGCTTTTCAGATACAGGAGATTATCCGCAATATAAGTCTCAAAAATGATTCTACTTTTGCTGTAATTTTGGGAGTAATCACTTTATTTATTGGAACTACGGGTGTCTTTATAGAAATACAGGATTCTCTTAACCATATCTGGCGTGTAAAAGCAAAATCTGAAAAGGGTTGGAAAAAGATGCTGATGAACCGGGTTCTGTCCTTTTCAATGGTCATAAGTCTTGGATTTCTTTTAATTGCATCCCTGATTATTAATGGATTAATCCTCGCCCTAAGTGAGCAGTTGAGTAAGTATTTTCCCGATCTGACAATTGTGGTGATCAATATTTTTAACGTTGGGCTGACCTTCATCATCATCGCGGTCCTCTTTTCGGTAATTTTCAAGTTTTTACCTGATGTGGAAATAGGCTGGAGTGATGTTCGCATCGGCGCATTTTTCACAGTCACGTTATTTATTATAGGAAAGTTTTTAATCGGGCTCTATATCGAAAAAGTTGGTCCGGGTTCTGCGTACGGAGCAGCAGGTTCCCTCATTGTAATTCTGGCATGGGTTTATTATACATCGGCAATTCTGTATTTCGGGGCAGAATTTACCCAGGTATATTCAGAACGTTATGGCGGAAAAATTAAGCCTGCTTCTTACGCGGTTCATATTATACAAACCGAGGAAGAAAAAACTGTTAAGGTTCTGCCTCTGAAGGAACACGAAGTGGAACAAGAAAAAATACAGTCATAGATCACCATATAATTACCTGCCCGACAAACCTGTGGATGGTTGACCCATTCAGATGCACTGTTTCAGATCAATAAATGGGTGCCGACAATAATCTCCAACCGGCGCATGCCTCTAAGCTGTCCCTCAATATTTAGATGTTCCACCAAATATTGAGGCCAAAAGAATCATTTCATTCTTCGCTGTTGATACTTCCGGTTAACCTAACATCCTGATATCAAGTTATTAATCAACTGTTCTGATCCTTTATAGGTTATTGGCAGGCTCTTTGCAATAACCGTTTACGATCATGGTCTCGTCAACAAAGGGGGAATTCCAATGGTTTACTGTATGGGTGTTGCCGTTTGGGATGGTGCTGCGATAGACGGCAGCGAACTTGTGAAAACAGAAAGGAGGAGCAAATGCTGTGGACAATTGCCGTAATCCTCGTAGTTCTCTGGCTGTTGGGAATGGTGAGCGGCTATACGATGGGTTCTTTTATTCATATCCTGTTGGTAGTTGCCATCATCGTCGTACTGGTCAGAGTTATTCAAGGGCGGAAACCGTTGTAGTATCGGGATCCATATAAGCTATTTCATCACAACATAAAAAGGAGAAACCACTATGAAAAAAAGAAAGATCGTTACCTACTGTTTAGTGCTTATGATGCTTATTGTCACCTTTACCGCCTGTGCCTCGACACGCACACATGAAAGTGCAGGTGAATTCGTTGACGATTCGGTTATTACGACCAAGGTGAAGTCGCTGCTGGCTAATGATGACTTTCTCAAGTCATTTCAGATCAGTGTCGAAACTTACCAGGGTACCGTGCAACTGAGCGGCTTCGTTAATTCTCAAAAAGCCGTAGATAAAGCGGGGCAAATCACAAGGAGCGTCAAAGGGGTAAAATCACTAAAGAATAGTCTGACCGTGAAGTAGGCGATCTCTATTTTTTTGAGATTTGCAAAGCGAAGCCCCCTACTTCATTCCCGGAAGTTATAAAGGGTTATAACGCGGTGCTTCGCGCTTCCAGATTGTATGCGTAATTTAAGTGAGTTACGGATACAATCTGGTTCCTTTTCCAATCGTTGTCTTTAATGGACGGAAAGAAGGGAGAAATCGTGAAACGCGCAGGAAAAACAAGTACGGCGATGCTTGTAGCACTATTGGCGGGGATAATGATTTCTGTCAGCAGCTACGCCTTTGCCCAAAAAAACTATGGGAATAACTACGCACTGGCGTCAACATTCGGATATGACAGTACGAAGGAATTGGAGGCGGATGAGCTTTCCGCTATGAAGACTCCGAGCCGTACCCTAAATATCGCTATGGACGAGAAGGGCTGGTTAACGGAAAGGCGCGCTGAGACGAAACAGGCCATTTCCTGGGATACTGGCGCCGGCAAGAGTTATCTCATCCCAGCCTTGGAAATCCCGGCCTTTCTCTTTCTACTCAATGGGTACGACCGGCTTGCCTACCCCAACTCCGTAGAGCCGTCAGGGGAAAAAACCTACAGCGTGAACCTGTCAACCTTTAGGGACCACGTACTTCACGGGCCTTGGGGGGTTGATACGGACGCCTTCAACGTGAACCAGTTCATGCATCCATATCAGGGATCAATGTACCATGGATTTGCGCGCTCTGCCGGACTCAACTACTGGGAATCACTGCTTTATACTAACGTTGGGAGCTTTCTCTGGGAAACAGGTGGGGAGACCAGTAACCCCTCCATCAATGACCAGTTTGCCAGCGGCATTGGTGGGAGCTTTTTCGGGGAGGCGCTTTTTCGCATGGCCAGCCTGGTGCTCGAGGGCGAGGGCAGCAAGCCAGGATTCTGGCGTGAGCTGGGGGCAGCGGTTCTCTCCCCATCCACCGGTTTCAATCGCCTTGCCTTTGGAGAGAGGTTCAAACCCGTGTTCCCGAGTCATAATCCGGCGACCTTCTGGCGCCTGCAGCTTGGTGAAAGTTTGAAGTCGGACTTGATCGACCAAGGGGTCTCGAGCACGATCAGGCGCAATGAGGCGACTGCGGATTTCTCCATGGCTTATGGGCTCCCGGGAAAACCCGGCTATAGTTACTCACGTCCGTTCGACTACTTCCATTTTGAATTTAAGACCCTCGGCAACGTTGACAACCCTTTCGATAACGTCATGATCCGCGGACTCCTCCTCGGAGCGGACTACGAGGTCGGCGATTCCTATCGCGGGATATGGGGTATCTATGGCGGCTATGACTATATATCGCCGCATATCTTCCGCGTTTCAAGCACCTCCGTCTCTCTCGGGAATACCTTTCAATGGTGGCTCTCGCAGGCGGTAGCGCTCCAGGGCTCGGTCCTCGGCGGCGTCGGCTATGCCGCTGCCGGCAATGTCGCCCAAGTTGGTCAACGGGACTACCATTATGGAGTCGCCCCGCAGGGGCTCCTCTCGCTACGTCTCATTCTTGGCGACCGGGCCATGTTCGACTTAACGGGACGCGCGTATTATTTGAGCGGCATGGGTGGCGATGACCCGGGAGGGAGGGAGGACATCGGTCGTCTGAACATGGGATGCACCGTGCGCGTTTACGGCCGTCACGCCTTGGGGATCCAGTACAACGCGTCCCTTCGAGATGCGCATTATACCGACCGGGCCGACTCTCACCAGACCGTGGGAACCGTCAGCCTTGTTTATACATTTCTGGGCAGCCCCGGCTTCGGTGCTGTCGAGTGGCGCGGTACTGACAGTCGCTGAGTCGGAAAGTGGAAAGTTATGAGAAATAGAATGTTTCCATTTTTTGCCCCGTTAATGCTGTTATTAGCCGGAGCGCCGTTTGAAATACGGCGAAACACCTTATCAAAGGAGGCAGTTATGAAGAGAATGGTTGTGTTGGCAATGGCGTTGGTGTTGATGCTTGTGTCTATTGGCGGATGTTGGCCATATTGGTATGAAGATGGCAGGGGTGGAAGGCATGACAGAGGGGGAGGACATGATGGGGGTCAAAGGCATGAAGAACGGCATTAGGAAAGTCAGGGAAGCATAACATAAGGAAAACAGAAAATGAGCCGCATAAAAGTGATGTTTGATCCCAAAACAATAGCCCTGATCGGCGCAACCGAGAAGGAAGGGGCGGTCGGACGGACAATCCTGGAGAATCTGCTCCGATCAAAAGAGAGGAGGATATTTCCGATAAACCCACGTGTGAGCAAGGTATTGGACTTGGAGAGCTATCCCGCCATCGCGAGCGTTCCTGAACATGTTGATCTGGCCGTCGTGGCAACTCCTGCCCGTTTAGTGCCGGGTGTGGTTGAAGAATGCGGCCAGGCAGGCGTAGAGGGGGTAGTAATAATTTCCGCCGGGTTCAAGGAGATCGGCGCCGAAGGTACACAGTTAGAAAGCGAAATCGACCGGATCAGGAAAAAATACGGGATGCGCATTATGGGACCAAACTGCCTCGGTTTTGTGAGACCCGCCGTAGGCATAAATGCGACCTTTCTTAGGGGCAACCCTCCCCCGGGAAATATAGCCTTCATCTCTCAGAGCGGCGCCCTCGGCAGCGCGATACTCGATTGGGCGGTAAGCGCCGGGATAGGCTTCAGCTTGTTTGCGTCACTGGGCTCCATGATTGATGTTGACTTTGGCGACATGATTGATTTTCTGGGAGATGACGGGGCCACAAAGAGCATCCTGATCTATATGGAGGGTGTGGGCAACGCGAGAAAATTCATGAGTGCGGCCCGGGCGTTTGCCCGCCGCAAACCCATCATTATTTTGAAGCCGGGGCGATTTGCAGAGAGTGCAAGGGCGGTCCATTCCCACACCGGCGCAATGGCAGGGGACGACGCGGTATATGAAGCTGCCTTCAGGAGGGCAGGCGTTGTTAGGGTCGGGGAAATAGCGGAACTCTTCAGCGCTGCCCAGGTTCTTGATTCGACGAGGTTGCCGGCTGGTCCGAGGCTTGCCATCGTAACGTCTGCCGGCGGGCCGGGCGTGATGGCCACCGATGCCCTGATTCACCTCGGTGGGGAACTGGCAAATCTCTCCGTCGAGAGCATGAATCAACTCAATGCATTTTTGCCGCCCTACTGGAGCAAAGCCAACCCTGTTGATGTGCTGGGAGACGCAAACGTTGACAGGTTTACGAAAGCCATAACTATCTGTCTTGGCGATCCCATGGTGGATGGAGTGATCATTATTTACGTGCCTTTGGACTCGGCCCCTTCAACCAAGCTTGCGCAAACGATAGCCGATATTGGGAAAAATGCCGGGAAGCCTGTCATCGCCACGTGGATGGGCGGCAAGGAAGTCAAAGAAGGGAGAAACATTTTTGTTGAAAACGGCATCCCTAACTACGACACCCCTGAGGAGGCTGTCAGAACTTATGTAAATATGTGCAGGTATAAAAGGCATCTCGATGAACTCTATGAAACCCCTGACGAGTCTCCAGGACAGGTAGCGCCGTCGAAACGGCACTTGAAGGAGATGCTCAGGATGGTTCTCAAGGAGGGTAGAACGCTTCTTGGCGAGGAAGAGTCCAAGGATTTCCTCATGACTTACCATATCCCGGTGACGCCGACCGAACTTTCCCAGGATTCGGAAGCGGCGTTAACCATCGCGAATAAAATTGGTTATCCGGTCGTCATCAAGGTTGTCTCGCCGGACATTTCCCACAAAAGCGATGTGGGCGGCGTCATCATGGGAATAGATTCCAGCGCCGCCCTGCAGGCAGCATATAAGACGTTGCTCCAAAGGGTGAAGAGACGCGCCCCGGAAGCAGTCATAAGGGGTGTAGCTGTAGAAAAGATGGTCACGGATGTTGATTACGAACTCATTCTTGGGGCTAAGAAGGATAGGGATTTCGGTTCTGTTATCCTCTTTGGCATGGGAGGGACGACGGCCGAGTTCATTAAAGACTTTTCAATCGGGCTTCCGCCGCTCAATCGGACATTGGCGAAGATGTTGGTACAGGATACGAAGGTTTATAAAATGCTCCAGGGTTTTAGGGGCAAACCACCGGCTGATTTTGAAGAAATCGAGGAAATAATTGTCAATTTTTCCAATCTTATCGTAGATTTTCCCGAAATAGCTGAAATAGACATAAATCCTCTTGCCATAGCGAACGGTAAAGCCACAGCCTTAGACGCACGAATCATTATTGACAAGAATTATGCCACAACCGGCCGATCTCCCTATCCTCACTTGATTATCACTCCCTATCCCACGAAGTACATCAAACCCTGGCAATTGACCGATGGGACTGTAGTGCTTCTGAGGCCGATCAGACCTGAAGATGAGCCCGCCGAGCATGAGATGCTCTCCTCGCTGTCTGAAGACACATTGAGGGCCAGGTTTTTCTCCGCTGTCAAAGAGATATCACATGAGGAACTTATCCTTTTCTGTAATATCGACTACGACCGGCACATGGCAATCGTTGCGGAATTGCGGGAGAACGGGAAGAAAATAATGATAGGGGTTGCCAGACTTATTATGAACCAGGACCTGACGTCCGGCGAAGTGGCCGTCCTTGTTCACGACAGGTTCCAGGGAAAAGGCCTCGGTTATAAACTTGTCGAAACGCTTATCGAGATAGCCCGTGAGCGAGGTCTTGAGGATGTCCGGGCCGATGTCCTCACCGAAAACGGGAAAATGCTCGGGATCTTCAGTCACTTGGGGTTTGCAACGCGTCGGGTTTCCGGCGGTACGAGTGAAGTCTTGTTGACACTCAAAGAACAAGGCTACCCGGGGGTAAGCTCAAAATAGTCCAGCCAGAGAAAGAGGAATGCTAAATTGAAATTTATTTCCCGTTTATATCGCAGGAGGTTAAGGTCGTTATGATCAAAAAAAAAGGGTTTGGGCTGTTGCTCGGCATGTTCACTTTGAGCGCATTTATTTTTGTATATCCAGTTTTTGCCGAGAGCAAAGTCCTTGTAAAAGAGACGACTAAGAAATCTGCAAAAAACAAAACTCAGGAGCAGGTAAGAAAACGGGAGATAAGGGCCCCGATCAACAAGACGCCGGCAGAGCAGGAAGAAGCGAAAGCTGAGGAGGCCGCTGCCGTGGCGGCAGGATTGATTCCCCGGAAGACAATCGGCAAGGACGGCCGCTTTATCGCCTATAATGACGGGACTGTTCTTGATCGGAAGAGCGATTTGATGTGGGCGGCGCAGGACAATGGGGCTGATATCACCTGGCGCGACGCTATGAGCTATTGCGAGAATTATCGCGGCGGCGGATATACAGATTGGCGTATGCCGACGCAGGATGAACTGGCGGGTTTGTACGACAAGAACGAAGGTTATAAGTCTGTCTGTGGAGATGAAACTCATTTAACAGAATTGATTCGCCTTACCTGTCATTGGACGTGGGCCTCCGACACAAGCGAATCCGGGGCTGCCTGCTTCCGTTTCGGCGGCGGCGGCTACCGCTGCTGGGGGCCCCCTTCCGGGTTGAGCAACTCCCGCGCCT
Source organism: Syntrophales bacterium (assembly GCA_023229765.1). Lineage (NCBI taxonomy): Bacteria > Pseudomonadati > Thermodesulfobacteriota > Syntrophia > Syntrophales > Syntrophales bacterium. Next base: position 14,058 of record JALNYO010000045.1, read on the forward strand.
TCCCGGTACGTTCCGGCAAATAGGCGGTCTAGTTCTTCAAAATGAATCCCACAATATGTTAAGGTTCCATTAAATTCAGAAAGGAGGCCGAATGCTATGCAAATGATTATATCGCCACAGCCAATAGTTTCCATACTTGCGGGAATATTGATTCTCATTGTCCCGAGACTGTTGAGCTATATCGTTGCCATCTATCTCATTATAGTTGGCATTCTCGGGCTGCTCCACTGAGTGGTCAAGGAATATTCCATTGTCGGGAGATTATCATCTTAAACAGAATATTTAAGCAGTCAAACATAAATCCTTAAGGGGGAATGCCATGAAATCCAGCACGAAGGACCAGGCGGAAGGCAAGTTTCACAAGGTAAAGGGTAATCTCAAGAAGGTAGCCGGGGAACTGAGCGATAATCCTGAGTTGGAAGATGAAGGAAACGTTGAGAAGATTGCCGGCATAGTTCAGGAAAAGATCGGTCAGGTCAAGAAAGTTTTGGGGAAGTAGAGGTATAGTATGACGAGTCGGGTTTCACTGCTTCCGGTTTTCTATACACCGGAGGCAGAGAATCTGATGGTCAACTTTCATCACAGAACGTTCGTCGCCAGGTCCCCTCAACACGTCCCTCAATATTTTGAGGTTCCACCAAATATTGAGGTCAAATGCAGCATCTCAAACTCATCCGCCAGCCTCTTTCGCTGATCAAACCGCCTGTTATTAAAAGAGTAATTTAAGTTTCTAATTTTCCCCCGGCTGTTGGCAGGCCCTTTGCTAATACATCCCCATGATTCTCGCAATTATACAAATGAAGGTACTCTCTGAGAAGCGCATGGAATTGACGCAGACGATTGCTTCCTTGTCCGATTACATAAGGAAGGAGGAGGGTTGCCAGCGTTGCTACTTCTGCCAGAGTATCGGGGATGAAGATCAATTCTTTCTTATTGAAAGATGGGATAACGAAAAGAACCTTATGAACCACCTCAAGTCGGATCATTTCCGGGTGCTCCGGGGGGCGATGGGACTTCTCAAGGAACCGTATGAAGGGACGTTCCACATCGCCTTTCAGCCGCAAGGGGTGGAAGAGGCAGAAACAAATAAAGTAGACTGAGTTCATGGCCGGATAGATTGACGGCTATCTGAGGGTGGATATCAGGGTGTGTCGGCAGGAAGGAACCGTGAGCAATCGGAAAGGAGAGCGAATGTTGTGGACGATTTCTGTGGTTCTGATCATTCTGTGGATGCTGGGAATGGTTAGCGGTTATGCGATGGGTGGTTTTATTCATATAATGTTGTTTTTTGCCATCGTTGTTCTGCTGATCAAAATCAAAGACGATTGCAGAGACTATAATTCCGGATATGCGATGAAGACATATTTGAAAAGGCAATTAAAAAGCAGGCACAGAAAGGTTTTGCCAAAGCTTACTATAGCTGGGGAAAAGGTCTCACAAACAATCATTTCATCAACAATTTACCGAAAGGAGTAACGCCATGAGAAAAAGAAATATCGTTATCAACTGTTTAGTGCTTCTCGCAATGATCGTCACCCTGGCCGCCTGTGCATCGACACGCACACGTGAAAGTGCCGGCGAATATGTTGACGATTCGGTCATCACGACCAAGGTGAAATCGCTGCTTTCAGCAGATGATTTTCTCAAGTCATTCCAGATCAGTGTAGAGACTTACAAGGGCACCGTTCAACTGAGCGGCTTCGTAAATTCCCAAAAGGCTATCGATCAGGCTGTTAAAATCACGATGGGCGTCAAGGGGGTAAAAGCATTAAGAAATAATATGGTCGTGAAGTAGAAAACGGGTATCCTTTCCGGTAGGGAGGATGGCGGCTGGCTTTAACCAGAAGCCAGTATTGCTGATGCAAGGTTTCTTCATGGTACCCGGGCGGAGGCAAAGGCAGCCGGCAATCGACATAAAGAAAGTGCTCATCATTGAGCAGAAAAGGAGGAGTGGTTATGAGAAGATTTAAAGCTGTACGAACGTATCTTTTGTTTATCTTAATTCTAAGTGGTTTTTTAATTACGGGATGCGGAGGAGGCGGAGGAGCATTCGAAACCGGACATTGGTTGCCACCCGATGTGGTTTCCGTAGCGGTAACGCCGTTAACGGCCGCAATACCGGTTACGGGTACCCAACAATTTATTGCAACTGCGACATATCGTGATGGTTCATCCCGTGACGTGACCGCGTCCTCGAGCTGGACTTCGGGCACTCCCGCTGTTGCCACCGTCAGTTCCACATCTGGTTCCGCTACCGGCGTTGCTTCCGGCGCATCGATTATTTCTGCCGCTTTCGGCGGCATGTCCGGCTCAGCAACCTTGACCGTGAACGCCGCAATATCGGTGTCCTTCGTGGTGACGCCGGGAAGGGCCTCGCTACCGGTTACGGGCACCCAACAGTATACGGCGATTGAGACATTCAGCGATGGCACAACCATCGACAGGACAGTGGGTTCCACCTGGTCTGCAACTGATCTCGTCGGCGTCGGCATTGCCACGATAGGGGCGAACACGGGCCTCGCTACCGGCAATGTTGTCGGCCAATCGACCATCAAGGCGATTTTCGGCACCAAAATCTCGACCGCTACTTTGACGGTGACCGCCGCAACATCGGTGTCATTCGTGGTGACCCCTGGAAGAGCCTCTATGCCGATCAGCGGTACGCAACAATTTATCGCAATTGAGACATTCAGCGATGGGACCACCATCGACAGGACTGTGGCCTCCACTTGGTCTGCAACAGATCTCGTCGGCGTCGGCATTGCCACCATTGGGGCGAATACTGGTATCGCAACCGGCAATTCCGCGGGCCAATCGACTATCAAGGCAATTTTTGGCCTCAAAACTGCGACGACAGCCGTATTGACCGTGACTGCCGCAACATCCAAGTCCTTCGTAGTAACACCGGCTCTGGCTTCAATACCGGTCACGGGCACCCAAAAATTTACGGCAATTGAGACATTTAGCGATGGGACCACTATCGACAGGACAGCGGCCTCCACTTGGTCTTCACCGGATCTCGTCGGCGTTGGTGTTGCCACTGTCGGGGTGAACACGGGTCTCGCTACTGGTTTGACCGTTGGCCAATCAACCATCACTGCCACTTTCGGCCTCAAGGTCGCGACAGCCAACTTGACCGTGACCGCCGCAACATCCAAATCCTTTGTCGTGACGCCGACGCTGGCCTCAATACCGGTTACAGGTACTCAACAGTATACGGCGATTGAGACATTCAGCGATGGCACAACCTTCGACAGGACAGCGGCCTCCACCTGGTCTGCAACAGATCTCGTCGGCGTCGGCGTTGCCACGATTGGCGCTAACACCGGCCTCGCTACGGGCAATGTTGTCGGCCAATCGACCATCAAGGCCGTTTTCGGCCTCAAGACGGCGACGACGGCCGTATTGACCGTGAACGCCGCAACATCCAAGTCCTTTGTCGTGACACCGGCCCTGGCCTCAACACCGGTTACGGGTACTCAGCAATTTGCGGCGATTGAGACATTTAGCGACGGGTCAATCTTCGACAGGACAACGGCTTCCACCTGGTCTGCGACTGATGTCGCCCCCGGCGTCGGCGTTGCCACCGTTGGGGCGAACACGGGCCTCGCTACCGGCAATGTTGTCGGCCAATCGACCATCAAGGCGATTTTCGGCCTCAAGACCGCGACGACAGCGACCTTGACCGTGAACGCCGCAACATCCAAGTCCTTTGTCGTGACACCGGCCCTGGTCTCATTACCGATTACGGGCACTCAAAAGTATACGGCGATTGAGACATTCAGCGATGGCACAACCATCGACAGGACAGCGGCCTCCACCTGGACTTCACCGGATCTCTCCGGCGGCCCCGGTGTTGCCACAATCTTGCCGACCGGCGTCGCTACCGCTAAAGTCCTCGGCCAATCCACCATTACTGCCACTTTCGGCCTCAAGGTTGCAACAGCCGTAATGACCGTGACCGCCGCAACATCCACGTCGTTCGTGGTGACGCCGGCCCTGGCCACAATACCGGTTACGGGCACCCAACAATTTACGGCGATTGAGACATTTAGCGATGGCACAACCATCGACAGTACAGCGGCCTCCACCTGGTCTGCAACTGATGTCGCCCCCGCCATCGGTGTTGCCGTAATCGGGTTGAACACGGGCCTCGCTACGGGCAATGTTGTCGGCCAATCGACCATCAAGGCCGTTTTCGGCCTCCAGACCGCGACGACGGCCACCTTGACCGTAACCGCCGCAACATCCAAGTCATTTACGGTTAAGCCTGCAACGGCCACAATAGGGGTCGCGGGTGGTACCCAACAATTTAACGCGATTGAGATATTTAGCGATGGATCAACCATCGACAGGACAATAGCCTCCACCTGGACATCAGTTGATCTCGTCGGCACCGGCGTTTCCACAATCGGTTTGAACACCGGCCTCGCTTCCGGTAAGGCTTTAGGTCAATCGACGATCACCGCCACTTTCGGTCTTCAGACCGCGACGGCCGTCTTGACCGTAACCGCCCCCAACCCCGGATCCGCAGGCTCAGGCCCGGATCTTAAAACGGTTGCCCCTCACGGGATTATAGCTTACAACGCGATCACCAACTCGGCTGGCCCAAGCCATATCTATGGAGATGTCGCGTTAACTCAGCCCGGGCCTGGTGGTACTATCGCATCTGTAACTGGACCTGGAACTAATGATGGCGGGGTTGCGCCGTTACTAACTTCATCTATCGTGACTGACAGTTACAGTGTGCCCTCAACCCCGGGGCTGATAACCGCTGCGGATAATGGCACTCCTGCTAAGATTGCTGCCCTGCCACAGCTGCTACTCGACTTGAGAGCCGTGTATGACGACCTCTTTAGCCGTGCAGCGCCAGTGACAGCGCTAACGACACCGGCGTCGGCGGCTGGGGTCAGCGGCGGTACTTTTCCCGCAGCCGCACCAGACCTAAGTGGGTATATCCTCAGCCCGGGCATCTTTACTACTTCAGGCACGTATGGGCTCAGTAATACCTTAGGTCCTCTCGTGCTCGATGCGGGGGGCAATCCGGATGCAGTCTTTATCATCCGGTCAACAGCAGTTGGTCCCTCTGGCTTGACCTCGACAACTGGTAGTGTTGTCCTGCAAAATGGCGCCCAGTCGAAAAACGTTTTTTGGCTATTGGACAATGCGACTATCGGGGCGGGCACCTTCTTCCGGGGAACCGTAGTGACAGGTCATGCTATCACGCTTCTCGCCCACGCCAACGTGGAGGGCAGAATGTTGGCAGGAGCGCTCGGTCTTGTGAGTGGCGCGATTACGTTAACGGACACTAATATCATTACCGTACCTAAGTAAGGAATAAGGTATTGGCCGAGAAAACAGGCAAAAAGGGAAGACAGACTATGATCCATAATTCACCTGTCTCCCTTTTGCCTCTCGAAAACGCTTCGTTTTTTGGACACACAGATCCCCTCCGGTTTTTTTCCAAGAGCCGGAAGGGCAACAGCAAGATGCAACAATATAAAGGAGGACATACAATGAAAGCAAAGTATCGTGCAGCACTTATGGTAGCTGCGTTTATTTTTCTCCTACCCTTGTCGGCTCGCTCCGAGATAAGGGAAGGATCATTTGAAGTGGGTCCGTTCGGAGGGTACAATTTCTTCGAAGATAATCAGAATCTGGAAAATCGACCCGTATTTGGCCTACGGCTGGGCTACAATTTCACGAAGTATTTTGGCATTGAAGGTGTCGGTGAATACATAAATAGTCGCGTTGATGACAAGAACCTACTATGGACCAAGGAAGGGCAGTTTACCAGTCCCATAGAGAAAGTGGACCTTACTTTTTATCATCTCGATTTCGTCTATCACTTTAAGCCCGAGGGTAAATTCAACCCCTTTGCGCTGGTCGGTTTCGGAGGAACCCACTATCGTCCGGATACTAGATCGACCAAGGACATGGCTGCTTTTAATGTTGGCGTAGGCGCGAAATACTGGCTTAACGACAGTGTCGCACTCAGAGTCGATCTCCAGGATTATCTGGTTACCGAGATCATGCAATCGACCTACCATAATGTTGGAGTTACCCTGGGCGTAACTTTTGCTTTCGGCGGCAAGGCAAAGCCCGCACCGGTCCAGGTTGCGAAGTATGAACCCAAGCCCGAACCCAAGCCCGAACCCGTGCCCGAACCCGTGCCCGAGCCTAAACCAGTTCCGCCGCCGCCGCCTCCACCGGAACCAAAAGTTGAGGAGAAGGTGATCATTGTGGCTGAGCCAAAGGTCGAGGAGAAGGTGATGGTCGCCGCGGCGGAGCCGAAGGTCATTGTCCTTGCATTTGAGGACGTGCATTTCGATTTTGACAAGTCAACACTTAAGCCGGAAGCGAAGATGATCCTGCAAAGGAATATTCAGCTTCTGAAAGACAACCCCAAAGCAAAAGTCCGTATTGCAGGCTATACCTCTGCTTCCGGCAGTGAAGCTTACAACCAGAAGTTAAGCGAAAGAAGGGCAAAGGCTGTCGAGGAGTACCTCATTAGCGAAGGCGCCATTACAAGTGACAGGCTTTCCACAATCGGCTATGGCGAGACAAAACCCGCAGTTCCTGAAGCAGCCCCTAAAGAGCTTTTCTCATCAGCGGCAAAGGCAAACATGAGAGTCCTCTTCGAAATCATCATGGAATAAGAGGATTGGGGCAAGTCCGAGTTCAAGTTCGAAAAATTTGTATTTCCATTGCCGGCTTGAATAGCCGGCAATGGAAACGGGAGGTTGTATGAAACCACTAAACATATTTGCGATCATCCTGATTGTTCTGGGAATAGCAGCGTTTGCCTACCAGGGAATCACCTACACAACCAGAGAGAAAGTCGTCGATCTGGGCCCTATCCAGGTGACGGCTGAAAAAAGTAAAACGATTCCGCTGCCGCCCATTGTCGGCGCCATCGCGCTTGTGGGCGGAATCGTGCTTTTGGCTATGGGAAACAAAAGAGGTTGATAGAGGGAAAAACTGTGATGGGTATTGAGGCGACAAAATGAAAAAAGTATTTTGGGTAACGATTCTTATGGCGTTGGCACTTGTACTTCCTGTTTCAACGATGGCGAGGGTGGATGTAGGCATTAGCATTTCTCTGCCGCCGCTCATCGTATTTGCCGCACCGCCAGAGGTGGTCGTGCTGCCAGAAACGAATGTCTATGCTGTTCCTGATTTGGACGTGGATATTTTTTTCTACGGTGGTTGGTGGTGGCGTCCTTGGGAAGGACGATGGTACCGTTCGCGAAACTATAACTCTGGTTGGGGTTACTACCGAAATGTTCCCTCTTTTTATCGCGGGATACCGGCAGGTTGGAGGAATGACTATCGGGAGGGTCGCTGGAAAGGGCATCAATGGGACCACGAACGAATACCCCACGAACAAGTCCAAAAAAACTGGCGCAACTGGGAAAAGAACAGACATTGGGAAAAGCAAAACAGTTGGGGTGTCAAAGGGTTGAATCCCCGACAGAATTCCCGGCAACAAAAAAGCGAGGTGCGACAACAGAAGCCAAGAGTGCAACCGCAACCCCGAAAAGCGGAGCCGCAACATCGAGAGGTACAACCACAATCGCGGCCCCAGACCCGAGAGGCCGTCAAACGACAACAATCTCAACCGCGGAATGAAAAACCTGAAAAAGCAAGGAAAGATAAAAGAGATTAGAGTGATAAAGGGTTTAACCGAAAATAATAAGGGGTTTGCATCTATGGAGGCCGTTTGCCGCCATAAAATGAATTTTGACAACTAAAAAAGGAGATATTGTTATGAGAAGAATCAGTTATGGATTAGTTTTTTTGTTAATGGTTTTCTTACTGTTTACCGGTTGTGCGACATTTAAGCCGGTTAATCTTAACCCGCAGATTCAATCCGGGCAATTAGTTCAAAAAACGGACAATGTCATTGTTCTTTTTGACAAATCTGCTTCCATGAATGAGTTGCACGGCAAACCTATGGTAAACGGAGCTACTCGCCTGGTACATGCGAAAAATGCTACGAAAAACATGATCGCGACGATTCCGGAAATAAAGCTGAATGCCGGACTCAGAACCTTCTGGGGCGAAGAAACGGCTCTGATTTATGGAATGAAGTCACTTGTGAAAGAGGATTATACGAAGGCAATAAGCTCTATCGAAAATCCCAACCATAGAACCCCTATGGCAAATGCGATTACGGCGGCAGGCAGTGATCTCAGGTCGGGGGGGGGTAATTCGGCCATCATCATTGTCAGTGATTTTTCGGAAATTCCAGGGATGGATGACATCAGGCCCGCTGCTGTCATGGAAGCCATAACAAAAGTGAATGCAGAATACGGCGACAAACTCTGCGTTTATGCCATTCAGGTAGGATACACTCGCGACGGGAAAGAACTTTCAGAACAGATCGTGCAGAACGTTGAAGGCGGCTATACCGTAAACGCCGATAAACTGGTAACCCCGGCAGCCATGGCCGCCTTTGTGGAAAAAGTAATCGCCGGCAATTGCCTGCGTTATCATGAACTGGTTGCAAAGCCGACGGAGAAGGTAATTATCCTTGCAGCCGAGCCGAAGGTTGAGGAGAAGATCGCTGCTGTTGTGGCTGCGCCGAAGGTCGAGGAGAAGGTCGAGGAGAAGGTTATGGTGGCCACGGCGGAGCCTAAGATCATTATCCTTGCTTTGGAGGACGTACATTTTGATTTCGATAAGTCAACCCTTAAGCCGGAAGCGAAGACGATTCTGCAAAGGAATATTCAGCTTCTGAAAGACAATCCCAACGCAAAAATCCGCGTTGCCGGTTATACCTCTGCTTCCGGCACGGAAGCATATAACCAGAAGTTAAGCGAAAGAAGGGCAAATGCCGTCCAGGAATACCTCATTAGCGAAGGCATCATTACACCGGACAGGCTTTCCACAATCGGCTATGGCGAGGCAAATCCGGGCATGTACGAAGCGGCGCCTAAAGAGCTGTACTCACCAGCAGCAAAGGCCAACATGAGGGTTCTTTTTGAAATCATTGTGCAATAGGAGCGTAAGGAAAGGAGGAGAAAATGGAATTCGTTATTGGAATTTTGGTCGTGGTAGCTTTAGTGTTTGTGATTATGTATTTAGCAAACCGGACATAAGAAAGGGAGACAAAAAATGGGATTAGTCATTGGGATTTTAGTTGTGGTTGCTTTAGTATTTGCGATTGTCTATTTAATGCAGCGGACGTAAGGCATCGCAAGATACCTGACGTAACGGCCTGCAGTGCTGTTAACCTTCCAAGGGATGGCAACGTTTGATAGAGTCTTACGTTGCCATCCTTCCACATCAAATTCCCGGCTATTGCATTGCCGGCCAGGAAAACCATAGGACGGAATGCAAATCAATATTTATGCAGATTGAGATTCATAATCTTACAAAGGTTTATAGTGAAAAAAGGGGGCTTCTCCCCGTTAGCCTCGAGGTAGAAAAAGGGGAGCTGATTGCCGTTATCGGACACAACGGAGCTGGTAAATCCACTCTTTTGAAAATGCTGGCCAGTTGGCTCCTGCCCGACAGCGGAGAAGTTTTGGTGGACGGCATCAATTTGGCAAATAGATTGGCTGTGGTCCGGAAAGTTGGTTTTGTCCCGGAAACGCCTAATCTTTTCGATTTCTTTTCCGTTGGTTACAATCTCAAGATATTTGCCCGTCTTTTTCAAGTCCCCTTTATACGAATGGAAGAAATTATGAAGGAATTCAATTTGCTGCCATATCGTAATAATAAGATACATGTTTTATCAAAGGGACTAAGGCAAAGAGTGAGTATTGGGCGCGCCCTTTTGGCAGATCCTCCGGTGCTTCTTTTTGATGAACCTACATCGGGAATAGATTTTGATATGACAAAAGAGATTTACAGGCTGCTAAAAGATTTTCATGCCTCCGGAAAAACAATCATTTTTACCTCTCATCGGCCTGAAGAGATAAAAACCCTGGCAACACGCATAATTGTGCTGCATCAAGGGTCTTTGGTCTTCGATGGTTCACCCCAAACATATTTTCAATCAGACCTTCATGAAAAGCTATATCGATGCTGATTAAAAATATTATTACATTAACTCTGAATGATTTGGCTATTGCCCTTAAGAATAAGACGATCTATCTGATTCTTTTCATACCCTTCTTTGTTTTTCTCTCTTTGAAACTTGTTGACAGTGCCGATACGGTCTTCAAGAAGATCAATGTTGGACTCATTCAACAGGAAACGTTTGCCCCGGTAATTCTGCAAACCATTAAAGCAGCCGATAAAGTCTTTACCATTTTTCCTGTTGCCAATGAGGAGGAAGGCAAAAGATGGTTAAAAGAAAAAAAGATAGACGGCCTGTTATTAAGATCTGAAAAAGAACGTAACAGTCTATTGCTTGTAGTTTTAAAAAAAGAGTCTTTGCTGACCCTTTCAATAGTAGAGAGTTTCTCGGCATTACAGAAAGCAGCAGAGGGAAAAGCAGTAAACTGGATTTCTGATGTTAGGCCTCTTCATGCCGGTGAGATTCAAAAACAAACTCTGCCGACCTGGATACTCATGCTGGTTTTATTAGTGAGCTTCATTATCATGCCGGCGCAAGTGGCTGAAGAAAAAGAAAAAAAATTACTTCTGGCGCTATTGCAGACTCCCATGCGCGAAATTGAGTGGCTGATTGCGAAATTGTTCTTAGGGATGATTTTAATATTAATAGCAGTGCTATTCCTTCATCTGCTGGGTAAATTTGATCCGGGAAATGTCCTGAGCTATGTTGCGTTCATCTTGGTTGGCAGTTTCTGTTTCAGCTCTTATGGGATATTGCTGGGTTTTTTATGCCGTAGTCAGGCAAGCGCCAGAACTTTAGGCGTCATGTTCTATCTGCCCCATCTGCTTCCTTCTGCCTTATCGGATTTTTCACAAAAATTAACTTCCGTTGCTCCCTTTTTGCCTTCCTACCAGTTTTATGAGCCGATTAAATCAATTCTCCTGGAGGACGGCAGCATGGCAAATCTATCCATAGAATGGATATATCTGCTTTTGGTCGGGTTAGTAACCTTTTTCTTTTCATATCGCCTCATGAAGAAACGCTGGCTCATGTAAAAGAGTCAGATCAAGCCGGCAGACCCTTATTTAAGCATCCCTCAACATGCTGAGGTTCCATCAAATATTGAGGCCAAACGCGTCAAGCCTTACTCATCTACATGTATTTTCTATTCACATAACCAGCAGTTATTAAAGGGTGAATCAAAGATTATGATTTGGATTCGACTATTGGCAGGCCATTTGCATTCACAGTTACGAGCCAATCGGATGGTTCAATGTGCAAGGAGGAGAGAACGGCTGAATATATGAATCCAGCACTACCTAAAAAAGTTGCCGGTATCTTGTATTAGTGAGTGACTCACTTGGGAAAGGAAGATAATTGCTATGAATCAGCAGAAATCGGATCAGAAATGGCAGCAGCTTCAGTCTCATATAGAAGGTTTTTTCGGACAGGCACTCAGAAACGGTATTCAGCGGATCGAATACAGGCCGCAATATACCGCCCTTTTGGCGATGCCGTTTGAACGTGATCCGACAATAAGCGATAACTTCAGTCAAAAAGAGGATAAATATGAATGAAGACATTCTGAAAGGCAAATGGAAGGAAACCAAAGGGAGGGTTAAAGAGAGGTGGGGAAAACTCACCGGTAATGATCTTGGCGAGAGCGATGGAAAAAGAGAAAAACTTTTTGGGCTTTTACAGAAAAAATATGGATGCATCCGGGACAAAGTCGATCTGGAATATAAAGAAAGCGTCGAATTGTCAGGAATTGTCAGCAGTATACGTCAAATAATGAATAAAAAGAGCGATATTATGGCAATTGAATTTATTGCTCACTACGGACGGCCCTTGTTCGCGAAAAAACATGAGAATCAACGTAAAGAAATGGAGGAAAACCATGGGTGCGATACTGATTGTTATTTTGATACTCGCCTTAGTCGGCGTAATACCCACATGGCCCCACAGTAAGAGCTGGGGGTACTATCCCAGCGGAGGAATCGGATTGGTTCTTCTAATTGTGCTCATCCTGTTGCTGATGGGGCGGATTTGAGGCAACATTATAGGATTCAAACATTAGAGGCAATTGCAAAACCATTTGTCATTCCCGAATGTCTCTATCGGGAATATGGTTTTTCAAGCAGTTAGAACCAGATTCCCGCTCAGAATCGTTGCGGGAATGACAGAAATGGGGAGTTTTGCAATTACCTCATTATATATGGAAATAGAGGAGGAGAAATCATGTCAAATCAGATCGAAGGATTTATAAAAGGCATTCTTATTGGGGGCGTCATAGGCGCTGTGGTCGGTATTCTCTATGCGCCCAAAAGCGGTAGGGAAACACGGGATGATATTAACGAAAAAACAGAGGAATTGCTGGCAAAGGCAAAAAAGGAATACGAGACTGCCTTGAAAAAGAGTTGCAAAGCCTATGAAGCGGCGGTCGAACAGTTGCGGTACATAGAGGCCTCCACGAAGGTGAAGGTCGGAGAAATTGAGGAAAAGGTGGATGAGTTGAATGAACTGGGGAAAGAAGCGTTTCACGAAACCAAGGGGCATCTGACGAAAGCTGTGAATGCGGCCGTTCATGCCTTCAAGTAGAGGCAGGGATAGCAGTCAAGGAGGGGAGGTTCATAACCTCATTGCGATTACAAATGCTAAAGAGCCAATTGCAAAACTCCCAACGCTGTCATTCCCGCGACGCTTCTGGGCGGGAAAACGAAGTTTAATGTTCATAATCCAGTTTTTAACTATTTGAAATCATGGATGCCCGACAAAAGCATTCG
>JALNYO010000046.1 GCA_023229765.1 Syntrophales bacterium
CTAAATATATTTGATGGAGAGAGTCTATACCGAGTACCGAAAAATTATGTTACCATAAAACGATGCAATGTGTCTCCAATGCGGACAATGAGGGCGTAAGACCACATAATCCGGTTGGCCACATAAAGAAGATAACACTCGCTGCCAGAAACATCCTCCTGGAGAGCCAGCTCCGGAAGAAGTACCGGTTCGAAAACATCATTGGCAGCAGTGAGGCCATGATCCGGGTGTATCGGGTCATCGAACAGATCAAGGATGCCAAGACAACGGTATTGCTTCGCGGTGAGACCGGGACCGGCAAGGAACTGGTTGCCCGCGCGATTCACTTCAACAGCGTCCGCGCCGCCCAGCCCTTCATTCCCGTGAACTGCGCCGCCCTCACCGAGAATCTCGCCGGAAGCGAGCTCTTCGGCCACGCGAAGGGTTCGTTCACAGGGGCGATTCGGGACAAGCGGGGCATCTTTGAGACGGCAGAAGGCGGCACGATCTTTCTCGACGAAATCGGCGATATGGGACCAGGGTTGCAGCAGGTTTTTCTAAGAGTGCTGGAAAGTGGGGAAATTCAACCGGTAGGCTCCACGGAAAGGAAAAAGGTGGCGGTCCGGATTGTCGCCGCCACCAACCGGAATCTCGAACAGATGGTGAAGGAAGATAAATTTCGGGAAGATCTCTATTATCGGGTCAAAGTGATGGAGATCCATCTGCCGCCTCTCCGTGAACGCAGAGAAGACATCGGGATTATCGCCCGACATTTCCTGAAGAAATATGCAGAAGAAAACGGCAAAAGGATCGACGCCATTTCCGCAGAAGTCCTGGATATGCTCGAAACCTACGCCTGGCCGGGAAACGTGCGGGAACTCGAAAACGTGATCGAGCGGGCAGTCCTTCTCACGGATGTCCGCGAAATATCCCCCGCAAACCTGCCGCCGCAATTTCATGATTCCCTCCCGCTTGATCCCTGCAACCGTATATCCGACCATTCCTTGGAACAGATCGGCAGGACTCATATCATTGAAGTGCTTCGATCCACCGACGGAAATCGGGCAAAGGCCTCTTCAATTCTCGGCATCAACCGAACAACGCTGTGGCGCATGATGCAAAGACTCAAGATCGAAGAAGAAGACCTTCTCAAGCATTAGCATTGCCTCGGCCGTTGCTAAGCGCAACGCATGTTGCGGATAGCAACGGCCGAATGCTTCCGATCCGGATACTTGTCTGCCCTCCCTGATCCAGAACACTCTGTATTCGCGGGCGTTTTCTCTTAAATCCTGTTTTCCCGTCGATTGGCACATCCTGTGCACTATCTTGTTTACATCCGGCATTCCTGGGAGAGCGTCACTGGCCCCGCAAAGGTCAGTTCCATGAACCAGCCGGTGGAAGAGCTGCATAAATTAAGGACACCCACAGGAGAGAGACATGGAGAACAATACATTTGGAAATCTGAAAGACTGGGGTCCTGTACTCGAACGTATGGAGAAACTGGCGAAAACTGGAAAGCTGGGGGACTGCCAAAGCGAACTGATACGGGTTCTCCGCTACGATGACAACTGGCGGCTGCGGGAAGCGGCGATTGAATACCTGGCAGACATCAGGAATCCATCGCCGGAACTCATCGATGAGGTGTACGCCATCATGATGCGTGAGGACCTCTACTACGATGTGCGGATTCTCGCCGCCGATGCGCTGGGCAAGGTTTTGGGCCATTGCACAAAGAAGGGCAAGTTCGGAGAAGCAGCCGTAAATCGAAACGCTAGCAAAGTCATCCACGGCATGAAACGGCTGCTGGAAGATCCCCAGCCGCCGATTCTTCACAAGGCTGTTCGAATGTCACTCGAACAGATCAAGGGTTAGCCGCGTGTCCGGGTTCGAAACATAACAACCTGTCTTTTTACGAAAGGAAATCAGTCATGTGGATCGGAGTGCCTAAAGAAATCATGCCGCAAGAAGACCGAGTCGCGGCAATACCCGAAACGGTAGTGAAGTACCGCAAACTGGGTTTCGACGTGATCGTTGAAACCGGCGCCGGCGCCGGCGTGTACCATACCGATGATGATTATCAGAATGCGGGAGCGGAGATTGGACCCGATGCACGGACGGTTTTCGACAGAGCCGATGTCATTCTGAAGGTCAAGGAGCCGCTGTTTGACGAAAGGCATGGCCGGCATGAAATAGACCTCCTGAGGGAACGGCAAACAGTGATCACGTTTCTCCATCCGGCCGCGCCGTCCAATCACAACATGGTAAAGCAGCTTCGCGACCGAAAAATCCGCGCATTCTCGATGGACGGCATCCCCAGGATATCGCGGGCGCAACGCATGGATGCCTTGACATCGATGAGTACCATCACCGGTTACAAAGCCGTTCTGATCGCCGCAAACCGTTTTCCGAAACTGATCCCCATGGTGGGAACCGCCATCGGTATGATCAAGCCGGCGAACGTCCTGGTCATAGGGGCAGGCGTTGTCGGTCTTCAGGCAATCGCCACAGCCAAAAGGCTCGGCGGTGTGGTCAAGGTGGTGGATATTCGGCCCACCGCGCGCCAGGAGGCGCTCAGTCTTGGAGCCAAGGTCGCAGGTTTCGACATCCCGGTCGAACATGCCCTGGCAGATGGCGGGTACGCCAAAGCCCTTCCCGAAGAATGGCTGGTCAGGGAGCGCGGCGAGATCGAAGGTGCGGTCGCGGATGCGGACATCATCGTGCTCTGCGCCCTGGTTCCGGGTGAAACGGCGCCCGTTCTTATTACGGAATCCATGGTCGCCAAGATGAAGCCCGGATCCGCGATCATCGATGTATCCATCGATCAGGGCGGAAATTGCATGATCACGGAGCCGGGCGCCGAAACGATCAAGCACGGCGTCTTCATCTATGGCATCAAGAACATTCCCGGGTCGGTGCCCGTGCACGCGACCTGGCTCTATGCGAACAATATGTACTACTACGTCGAGAACCTGTTCAAAAAGGGCATCGGCGCTTTCGACATGGACGATGACATCGTCCGAAGTTCTCTGATCACACTCGACGGCAAAATCGTCCACAAGGGCACGCTGAAGGCGCTCGGAGATTTTGATCATCTTGTTTAGGTGTCCACTATGATCGATCTGTTGCTGATACCCGCGATGTTCATGCTGACGCTCGGAATCGCGCATGTTCTGGATGAACACAGTGAATGCGCTTCGTTAAATCTGACAATACGTTATCGGAGCTTATCATGACCAATTTTCTATTGATGCTCGGCGTGTTCGCCTTTTCCTTCGGGGTCGGTTACGTGCTGATCTTACGCGTTCCACCGCTGCTTCATACGCCATTGATGTCGATGACGAACGCCATCTCCGCGGTAACGATCCTGGGAGCCCTCATCCTGTTTGCGGTGGATCCCACGCCGATCGAAAGGATCCTTGGCGCAATCGCCTTGATTACAGCCTCATTCAACATCGTCGGCGGTTTTGCAATCACTGCCCGGATGCTTTCGCTGTTTAAAAAGAACAAAGGACCGGAATAGTCATGAATTCATCATATGATCTAATCCTCGATCTGGCCGTGATCCTCGTGCTGATCGGCGCGTTCCGGCAGTTCAGAACTCCGAAAGGGGCGCGGCTAGGCAATCTAACCGCCTTGGCGGCCATGATCTGCGCCCTGCTTCTGGTGCTCCTGCGGCATCATCTCCTGGATCCGGCAACGGTAATCGTTGCATTGATCACGGGAGGGGCCTTGGGCTATGCCGTTGCCATGAGGGTCAATATGATCCAGATTCCGGCGATGATCGCCTTTCAGCACGGCGCAGGCGGGATCGCGGCGTTTCTGGTTTCCTATGTGGAGCTGACGAGGGGTGCGGGCAGCATAGCCGTTCTCAACGAATTGTCCGGCATCATCGGGATCGTGATCGGCGCCGCAACGTTCAGCGGCAGCGTGATTGCCGGCGGCAAACTAGCAAACAGGATCCGGCAGACTCCGCAATCTCTGCCCGGTCATGGACTATGGCTGATGGCCCATATCATTGCCATCCTCTTTTTAGGGGTTTTCAGCTTCAATATGCATGCTGCCGCAATACGATATGACCTCATCGGGCTGATCGCCGTATCCATATCCCTGGGAATCCTGTTTTCAATGAGGATCGGCGGCGCCGACATGCCCGTGCTCATCTCGTTTCTGAATGCCACAGCCGGACTGGCCGCCGCTTTCTGCGGGATCATCATGGAGAACCGGCTGCTGATCGCCTGCGGGGCCACCGTTGCCTCTTCCGGATCGATTCTGACCCATGTCATGTGCCGGGCGATGAACCGGTCGTTGCTGAAGACTTTCGGCGTTTCAAGGGGAAAATCTTCAGGAATCATTCAGGGAGAAACGCCGAAGACCGCCCTGGGCAGTGCAACGCGGCCGTCAACAACACAACTGACTGGGGAAACGGCGGTGGAAGAGAATTTGGCAAGGGCGACTGTGGCTCTGAAGAAGGCAAAGAACGTGGTGATCATCCCCGGATACGGAATGGCGATAGCGCAGGCCCAGTTCGAGGTCGTTCAATTTGC
Organism: Syntrophales bacterium; assembly: GCA_023229765.1. Lineage (NCBI taxonomy): Bacteria > Pseudomonadati > Thermodesulfobacteriota > Syntrophia > Syntrophales > Syntrophales bacterium. The sequence continues at coordinate 4,524 of JALNYO010000046.1, forward strand.
TCGGAAGATGATCGAGATGGGCAAGGACGTGCAATTTGCAATCCATCCGGTTGCGGGAAGAATGCCCGGACACATGAACGTGCTCCTGGCCGAAGCAGAGGCGGACTATGAAATGCTCCACGAGATGGATGACGTGAATCCGGAGTTCAGCCGAACGGATTTTGTGCTGATCGTCGGGGCCTGCGATGTGGTCAATCCCGCGGCCATCCATGTAGAGGGAACCCCGATATCGGGGATGCCGATCTTACTCGCGCACGAGGCAAAGACCGTCGTGGTCTGCAATCTGGATAGACGCCCCGGATATTCAGGCGTTGACAACCCTCTTTATGATAACGAAAATACCATTCTGATGTTGGGAGACGCTAAACAAACGCTGCGTCTGTTTATGGAAAGAATCGGTTAGATCGCTGCCGGGGCACATCCGTGGTAGTATTGCAGCAGCCAACCCGTTTCACGACCGACGCCCCGTTTCCAGAGGGGATATACTCAGAGCAGCAAGAATACAGAAAGGACATGACTATGGCAGACAAGGCTATTTACATTTCGAAATCGGACATGGATAGATTGAGGGACTTGGTTGAAGGCGTCCGGGCGTACAACCCGAAGCCGAATCCAAATCTGGACAAATTGGAAAAGGAGCTGAATCGGGCAAGGGTGGTCAGCCCGAAAAAAGTTCCGAAAGATGTGATTACCATGAACTCTCACGTTCGTGTTCTGGATATCGACTCAAAAGAAGAGGCGACATACACCATCGTCTTTCCTGCTCAAGCAAAAATTGCGGACAACAAGATTTCCATCCTTGCCCCGATAGGAACGGCGCTTCTTGGGTACCGGGTGGGGGATGTCGTGGAATGGGAGGTTCCTTCGGGATTAAAGCGTCTGAGAATCGAGGAAATCCTCTGCCAGTCAGAGTCAAAGGGCAACAATTCGGTGTAGCCGATGATATTCTTGGGCTCCCTGAAGCGAAGAAACCAGGAGATACAGAGGATGGCAGTAAAGCGTAAACCGACACGAGAAATGCCGCGAGCCGGGCTGAATCGGCACCGGGCCGCCGGACAGGCAATCGTGGACGGGTTCTGGATGGAGGAAAGCTTCAGGAAATGTTTCGACAAAACCAGCGATGGAATTCTCATCGCTGATACGACAACCAGAAGATTTCTTGAGGCCAATGCGGCAATCTGCGCCATGCTGGGGTATTCGAAAGAAGAGCTCGTGAATCTTTCCATCGACGACATCCACCCGCCGAATGACAGGGCGCATGTCCTGGAGGAGTTTGAAAAGCAGGTCAAGGGGGAAAACGCTGTTGCCGAGAAGATGCCGGTACTGCGAAAAGACGGCTCGATCTTTCACGCTGACATCATCTCTGCGCCCGTTATGATCGGCGGAGTGCACCATCATATGGGCATCTTCCGCGACCTCTCCGCGCACATGCGGGAAGCGGAGAGACTGAAAACGGCAAGGGATTTCCTTGAAACGGTGCTGGATAATCTGATGGATTCCATGATTGTTGTGGACACGAATAATTATTCCATCTTGCATGCGAACAAGCAATTCCTCCATTTCTGCGGGCGGAATAAAGAAAACGCGATCGGAAAGAGCTGTTACGAATTGAACCACCACAGATCAACACCGTGCTCATCTGAGTCATGCCCGTTGGCGGAATCATTGAAAACAGGGCAACAGGCGACGGTGGAACACATTCACCATGACAGCGCCGGCATGAAACACCATCTTGCGATCACGACTATTCCGATCATGGGCGAAAACGGCGAGATGCAACGGGCCATCCATCTGGCCCGGGATATCACGCAGCGCAAGCAGACCGAGCAAATGCTGCGGCAACAACGGGAAGAATTGTCCCAAGTCAGCCGACTGGCAACTGTCGGCGAGTTTGCCGCCTCGATAGCCCATGAAATCCATCAGCCCCTAACGGCAATCATGAATAACGCCCTGGCGGCCCAGCGCTTCCTCTCCTCGGGCACTGCCGCCGACATCGCGGAGGTTCGCGACGCGCTCGGGGATATCATCGACGATGATCGGCGAGCGGCCGATGTGATCCAGCATCTCCGGTCGTTCCTGAAGAAGAAAGAGTCTCCGCAGGCGATTTGCGACGTCAATACGGTCATCCAAGAGGTGCTGACAATCCTCCATGGCGAGCTCGTTGATAAAAATGTCCATGTAACCCAGGCTTTGAACCCTGACATCGCTCCTGTCCGCTGCGGTCGCGTAGAATTGCAGCAGATTCTTCTGAACCTGATCATGAATTCATGCGATTCCTTGGCGCATGTAGAACCTCAGCGACGTCAAATCGCCATTCGCACCTCAGGTGATGGACCGGACAGCGTTATCGTTGCCGTTGAGGACTCAGGAACGGGGTTGGAAGCAAGCGAACTTGAACGCTGCTTTGAATCCTACTACACCACCAAGCCGGACGGTCTTGGGATGGGTCTCTCGATCATTAAAACCATCGTTTCGGCTCATGGAGGACGAATATGGGCTGAAAACAATCCCAAAGGCGGAGCGATATTCTACTTTACCCTGTCGGCCCACAAAGGAGAAGCCTCGTAGTCATGGTGGATACCAAGGCCATCGTGTATGTGATCGACGATGATGCGTCGGTTCGCAAAAGTCTCGCCAGGCTGGTCCGATCAATAGGACTTGACGTGGATACGTTCGCCTCTGCCCGGGACTTTCTCGTCTTCAATCCTCCGGATCGACCAGGCTGTCTTGTTCTGGATTTAAAGATGCCGGGGATGACGGGGTTGGAGCTTCAGGAAGAATTGACCGCGGTCAATCGATCCATACCCATTATCTTTATTACAGGCTTTGGCAATGTCCCGGCAAGCGTTCAGGCGATGAAGGCAGGGGCTGTTGATTTTCTCGAAAAACCGTTCGACGATAAAACACTGCTCGACGCCATCCGCCGGGCCATCCGGAACGACTTTCAGCATCGACAACGGATGGGCGAGCGCCACACCATCAGAAAGCATTGGGAAAGATTGACTAAGCGGGAGAAACAGGTATTCGGGCTGGTTGTCACCGGGATGCTGAACAAGCAGATCGCTTTCCAACTCGGGATAACGGAAAAGACCGTCAAGGCGCACCGAGCCCAAGTCATGCAGAAAATGGCAGTACAATCTTTGGCGGATCTGGTGCGTGTTTCCGAACGATTGAAATAATCCCCGGGATCCGATTGTTCTGGGCCTAAAGTCCAATATTTTTTCCTTCCCTTCTCAGGTATTGTTGAACCGAAATTGATCGTCGGCTTGCGATGTGTTGATGCGGCCGCGGGAGGAATGACCCATGCATGGAATTGATTCCGTCATCTCTGTTGTGGATGACGACAAATCGGTCCGCAATTCCTTGAAGAGACTGCTAAGATCGATGGGATTCGAAGTCAGGACATTTGCTTCCGCCTTCGAGTTTCTCCAGCAAGGACCGCTTCATGACCATGGTTGTGCGATCGTGGACGTCCGTATGCCAGGCATGAACGGCCTCGATTTGCAGAAGAGGCTTCAGGAGTCCGGGATCTTACTGCCGATCATCTTCATAACGGCTTACGACGATCCGGGTGTATGTGAACGAGCTATGCAGGCAGGCTCCGTGGCCTTCTTACAGAAACCGCTCAGTGATTCTTTGCTGACGGACGCCATAGGGGCAGCCCTTGAACGCAGCAGCCAACAGGTACCGGGCCGTTCGAAATATGCCGAAAGAGACAAATGAGTATTTATTCGGACATGTTGCCGAGAAACGAACACAGGAAGGTGGAATATGGAATGGACAGCCGATCAATATTTCAGAAGAATTGGAAATGAAAACACCTGCCGGACTGCGCCCGCCGGGAGCAGCCGACTGAGCCTTTTGGAAAGAACGGGCAGCTTGGAAAAGAAAAAATGCTCGAGGATCATTCAAGAGAAAGAAAACGTTCAAGAAAACTTTACGGCTACCTACTGGGGATAGTGTCGTTATGCAAACAGTGACCGTCATCCGTCAACGAACGCCTTGCATGATCGTTGGCCGTCTGCCCGAAGAAAAAGCAGATGTTCGATAGGCGGCGCGAATGCCGAGACATGAACATGTGGACAGTTGCCATATAAAAAAGATATCCGATTCAAGGGAGTACAGGCTATGATCTACTCATTTGTCTGCCCCATCCCCTGTGATCAGGAAATATTGATTGATGCCGTAAATGACGATGATGCCGTAATCAGGCTTATAACGGCTGGCGCTCTCCGCTGCCGGAATGCCAGATATCGGTGCCGCTGTGATAAGTCTCAACGCTCTATGTCACCGATTGCAGATCAAGAGCTAAAACGGATTGTTAGGATATGCATGCAGGAAAAACAAGGAGACTATGAAGGTGCTCTCGCTTCGTCGTATGGATGAGTTTCCTGCAACCGATGGAGGCAAGTCACGGTCAGGCTTCATACAACTCGTGAGCGGGCACTCGGTTCCTTTCCAGCCGATTCAGTTCAAAGAAAGGAGGTAAAGGGTTATGAACGTCTTACGGGAAAAAACGTGGTCTCCCTATGTCGCAGGGGCGCTGGCCGGACTTCTTCTCGTCCTATCCGTTTTCCTCACCGGCAAATACTTCGGTGCCTCGACCACATTCGTGCGGGCGGCGGGCTTTGTCGAACAGGCCGTTGCGCCGGAGAAGGTGGCCGGCATGGAGTACTTCCTCAAGGAGAAGGTGAAGATCGACTGGCAGTTCCTGTTCGTAGTCGGAGTCCTCTTCGGTTCACTGATCTCGGCGTCCCTGTCGGGGGAACGGCGGGCGGTGGCTGTCCCGTCCATGTGGGAGAATCGCTTTGGGGCGTCCCGAACCCAGCGTTGGACAATCGCCTTTCTCGGCGGGATGATCGCCATGTTTGGGGCACGTCTCGCGGATGGGTGACCGAGCGGTCACGGCCTGAGCGGTCTGGCTCAGGTAGCCCTCAGCGGTTATGTTTCCCTGTTCTGCTTCTTCCTGGCCGGGGTGATCATGGCCAGAATCCTGTACGGGGGAGGGAAAAGCCATGAATGAACTCCTGACCGGCCTCATTACGGGGGTGCTGTTCGGGTTCCTGCTCCAGAAGGCGCAGGTAATCCGCTACGACAAACAGCTCGCAGCCCTTCGCCTCAGGGATATGACCATCGTCAAGTTTATGCTCACGAACATCCTCGTGGCCATGATAGGCATCTATCTGCTCTACGATTTGGGGCTGGTGAAGCTTTCCATAAAAACGCTGACCCTCGGCGGAAACGTGTTGGGCGGCCTGATCTTCGGCATCGGCTGGGGAATCGTTGGCTACTGTCCCGCAACCGCCATGGGAGCGCTCGGGGAGGGCCGTTACGACAGCCTTTTCGGCCTTCTGGGAATGATCCTTGGGGCGGGAATTTATGCGGAGGTGTATCCGCTCATGAAGGCAACGGTGCTGACCTGGGGCGATTTCGGGAAGATCACGTTGCCGGGGGTCCTCGGGATCAACCACTGGATCGTGATCGTCATCCTGGTTGTTGCCTTCATCGCCCTATTCCGTTGGTTTGAAAAAAAGGGGCTGTAATCTCTCGTACTACATACCCCACGGACCGGCTCAGGCCTGCTATCTACGAACCGGCCTGTGCGATGGTATCGCCAGAACACTCAGGATTCATGGCATCAGTATCCTTAAAAGTAAGTATTCATTTCATGAGAATACAGTTCACCCTGTGCCCCACATTGGCAATGAGCCGGGTGATCGTGGCCACGGCGTTCGGTTGCTTGAAGGCCCGGTAAACGATCTCCATCATCCGATAATAATCCTTCGTGAACCGGTTATAGCCTGCCTGGAGCTGCTCAACGGTCATGTTCTTCGGCCTCACAATCACCGCGCCGCCCGTGAACTTCGAGTAGTCGGTACAGATGATCCGTCCCTCCCTCTCAAACTTCCGGTAGAACTCGGTCCCCGGATAGGGGATCAGGATGTTGACGGCGACGCTGTCGATCTTCACCTTTTTGAGGGCTTCGATGGTCCGGTCGAACACGTCCGGCGTGTCAGTGTCGAATCCGAAGATGATTCCCCCGTCCACCAGGATGCCGCGATCATGGAACCGCGCGATGTTGTCTTTGAGACGCTCGACCTTGTTGAACCCTTTGTTTGCCTCGGAAAGGGCGGCAGCGGAGACAGACTCGACCCCCACAAAGACGCCGAGACAGCCCGCCTTGGCGGCCAGGGAGAGTAACTCCGCGTTTTCTGCGAGCAGCACATGGGACTGCATAAAGAACTTCTTCCCATAGGGGATCATCGCCGTGAAAAGCTCTCTCGCGAACACCTCATCAGCCGCCAGGTTGTCGTCCAGGAAGGCGATAAGCCTGTTGCCCGCTCGCGCGATGTCGGCGATGACGTGTTCGACCGGCCGGGTCCGGAATCCCAGACCATGGACATAACGTGTGGAGCAGAAGGCACAGGCATGGGTACAGCCCCGAGTCGCCTCGATGGGATAAAGCGGAAAATAGCGGGAAGCATCAAGCAGGTCCAGTCTGGGCGGTTTAAGCTTGGCCAGGTCAACAGGCGTTTCACCCATATAGATACCTTGCATCCGCCCTGCCGCCGCATCGGCGACGACCCGCGGCCACACTTCGTCGGCCTCGCCTACCACCACCGCGTCGGCATGTTGCAACCCCTCCTCCGGCATGACCGAGGCGTGCATCCCGCCCAGAACCACGGGCACACGCCGTTGTCGGTAATGATCGGCAATCCCATAGGCCCGGTAGGCCCTGAATACCTCGAAGGAGATCCCCACGAGATCGGGATGGTCGTCCAGGCGGATCGGCTTCACCCTTTCGTCCTCGATGGCAATCTCGTGCCCTTCAGGAGTGGCAGCCGCCACCGCCGGCAGGGAAAGGGTCATGATCTGAGACCACTTCGATTTTGATCGGACCGCCGCCGATATGAGCTTTATCTTCATGATCGTACCTCACCGAATCGCCTCATAGCCTCCGGGGACGCCATGCTTTGAGAAGACGATTTGCCAAAGCTGAACATGCCGGGCGCGAAAGGACCCGGCGCAGTAAAGCAGGTAGTATTTCCACATCCGGTAGAACCGCTCGCCGTATTTCGCTTTCAACCGATCCCAGCCTGCGTCGAAGTTTTCAAACCAGGCCATGAGTGTCCTGTCGTAATCGGGACCGATCAGGTGCCAATCTTCCATGACAAAGCTCTTTTCAACGGCGGCGCCGATCTGAGCGATGGACGGCATATTGCCTCCCGGAAAAAGATATTTTGTCATGAAGGGGTCCACCGTGGTCGTAGTCGAGAGCTCTTTGCCGATGGTGTGCAGAAGAAAAAGACCGTCATCGGCCAGGCAACGCCGGGCAACCTGCATGAAATTCCGGTAATTTTTATAGCCCACATGTTCCAGGACGCCCACGGCGACAATGCGGTCGAATTGCCCGCTTAGATCACGATAGTCCTGGAGCTTGATTTCGACCGGGCGCCCCGCGCATATTTCCCTGCCCAGGACCGCCTGTTCCCTGGAAACCGTGACTCCGATCGCCTTGACTCCATATTTTTCAGCGGCGTATTTCATGAAGCCGCCATAGCCGCAGCCGATATCCAGGACCGTCATCCCCGCATGGAGTCCCAGCTTCCTGCAGATCAAATCGAATTTGGCTTCCTGAGCCGTGTCGAGGTCTGCGGCTCTCAACCAGTAGCCGCACGTGTAGGCCATGGATTTGCCGAGCATCGCCGCGAACAGATCGCTGCCGATATTGTAGTGCCTGTCGGCGATCACGAATGCCCTGCGCCGCGATTGTTGATTGAATGTGCGCGACACCGCCGCCCTCAAAACGAGCGGCCAGCCCGGTTTGATTTGTTGCTCCAATTGCGCGCGCAATATGCGGCAGATGAATTCATCGATCCGGGCGCAGTCCCACCAGGCATCCATGTAGGATTCCCCAAGCCCAAGGCTTCCGTCTTTCAGCACGCGGGCATAGAATCCCTCATCCCGCACCTGGATGTCCCAGGGATCAGGGCCGTTGATCCGGACGCCGGCAGTGGAAAGCAATGGCTCGATGATCTTTCGGTGACTATTCATGTCTCGCCTCCAATCCCGCCCTCTTCCTGACCTCCGCTGCTTCCCACCGCTTGTTATCCGCCTCCACCCATAATCGGATCCCCCGACTGGCCGCCCGGATCTGTTTCTTCAAGTACCGTCCTCTGGATGGTCACCGCATTCCCCGCGGTCGCCTGGCCCCACTTGACCAACCGAAGACATGGGCCGTTTTCGAGAGTGATCTCGATCCCGGTGATACAGAACGGATGAACACAGGAACCGGTGTTGTAATAGCTTTCGTCGAGCTGATGGTTGATCTTGATGCCAAGGGTCTTGACCTTGGACTCCAGGTAGCGCTGCTCCGTCAGCGAAAGGTTCTCGAAGACCGCCCGGTGGGTGTGGCCGGCGATGATGGCGGCGATCCCCTGATCGTTGCGCTTCGCCCATTCATGGAGACGCTTGTCCACCTCGTTGCATAGGCCGGGGTTGAGGGCGGCCCGGGTCGGGTCCTTGACGCCGCAGCGTTGTAGATCGGGCCAGAAGTTGTGCACGAAGAACCTGCTAACGGCAGCGGCGTCCCCGCTACACTTCGGGTCTGCCTGGTGGCCGTGCAGGAGCAGGATAGCGCCACCGCTCCCTTCACCGCCACCCACTCGCACCCCCGGCTCCAGAATTATCCCCTCAAGGATCTCGATGCCGGGGAATAGCGTGCGATAGACGGTCTCGTTGTCCTTCCAGTAGAGGTCGTGGTTTCCCCACACCTTCAGGTACCGGGACTTCTCCGGATCCGGATGATGGAATTGCGCTAGCAGCTCGTAGACCGACGTGTGGGTGATGTAGATCTGATCAAAGTTGTCGTTCTCCCAGAGCTCCTCGGCGTCCCCCAGTTCGATGTAGATGAAACCTTCTTCCAGGTAATGCTCCAGGGCGCAACGGTAGATCAGGGAGTTCTGCGCAAAGTCATCCGCCCCGGACCCGTCCCCCCGGTGCATGTCGGACATGCAGACGAATTTCATGCCTGGTGTCAGGGTCAGCCGCCGGATACGTTCCAGCTTGGGAAGAGGTTCCATCTCCTGCCTCCTTTTATACGAGCTTCTCACCGAAGGAATCGACCTTCCGGAAGGCATTCTCAGCGGACCAGATCACCGGTCCATGGCCCGGAAAAATGATCCGGACGCAGAGCGTTTCCGACAACCTGGCAAAGGTTCTTTGGGTTTTTTCCTCATCCGAACAGAAGCGATTCACGTAACCCCGACCGCTCTTACGCCCCAGGATCAGGTCGCCGGCAATGAGTTCCCCGGAGGCCACATTGTAGTAAACCACCGACTCCTCCGTATGGCCCGGTGCGGCGATCACCTCCCAGCCGCCAAAGCCAATCCGGGAACGGGGAAGGCGATTCCCTTCGAGATACCTGATCCGGTCCGCATAGGAGACGCGTTGATGATCCCGGAAAAACGGCAGGGGCACACCGGCCGGACCTTCGAAAGCCAGATCGGACCATTTCCGGATGCCGAATGCGCCTCCGATCAATGTGGGAACGAGGCCGGTGACCCAGTTCCGCATGGGGGAAAGTGGCCGCCCCGCCTTCAGGTACGCCTTCACAAGAGGATGGAACAGGACCGTCGTCTTCGGGGAACACTTCGCGAGCAGCGCCGCTATCCCGCCGATATGGTCGATGTGAAAATGGGTGGCGGCGATGATCCGGATCGCCATGAGAGAACGCTTTATCGTGTGGACACAGAAATCCTCAACAGCCTGGGCGGCGCCGACGCTGCCGACGTCGACCACCATCAGGCCGTCCTTCTCGTCCGTGATGAGGTACGCCTGAGCAAGACCACTGCCCGGGATTGGATGCACCATGCCTGCCTCCATTTTGTTTGCGCCCCCACCCCTACCCCTCCCCCAGAATCCGCCACGCCTCAATTGGCGCCCTGCGGGGCCCCCGCGGCTTCCGCATCAATGGGGCGGTTGAACCGTTGATTCGTCAGGTGCGCACTGGGACCAGAGGCGTTCGAACTCCGCGGTGAAGGATTGAATCAGTCCCTTGTGATTCGTGAAGATGGCGGCCTCGTAGTTCCGGAACTCCGACTCGTTCGTGAAGTTGTAGCTGCCGGTGATGATGATCTTGCTGTCGATGAGCATGAACTTGTGGTGCAGCGAGCCGCGCTTGATCTCGATGAACCGAACCGCGATCCCCTCGCCGGATAGCCACTCGTCGATGGAGTAGGACTTCTGGGCATTGTCCCCGTCCAGGATGATCCGGATCTTGACCCCGCGCTTCAAGGCCGCAGATAAGGCTTGGCCAAGATATTTCGAGGAGAAGGCATAGGCGGCCACAGCGATCTCCTTTTTCGCCGCCTTGATCAGCCGGGTAAGCTCCTTCGAGGTGCCGCCCTTTGGCGAGAAGATCACCCTTGTTCCTGCGGTGCTAGCCATCCATCATTCCCCCTTCCTTGATTCCCCCTCCGACACAATGGAGTTGGTCATGGTGGCACTCCTTTGGTTTGGCCCCCCCTACCCCCCCCAAATCCACCCCCCTGACAAAGGGAGAGCCCGCCACACCTGGGCTGCGATGTGGCGGGCAGTTTCGCCGGAGGCGTCTCCGGCCTATGGGTTTACTTCTTCTTTCCCTTGGCCTTGGCCGCCACCTTGGCCTTCGGGGCCGGTTTGGGCAGTTGGACCTTGACCTTGTCCCGCTCCTGTTCCCTTTTCCGCAGCACCATCCCCTTCTTCCAGGACTGGGACACCTTGAAGCCCATCCGGTAGCCAGCCGGGATCGTGATCGGCTGCTGCGTTTTGGGGTTGATCCCCTGCCGCTCCTTGGTCTCCTTGACGGTGAAGGTCCCAAAGTTGGCCAGCCGGAGAGTGCCCGACTGTTCAAGGACTGTGAGAATCCCCTCCAGGACCGCGTTCACCACCTTCTTCGCGTTCTCCTTGGTCAGCTCCGTGGTGCCGGCCACGGTCCCGACCAGGTCATTCCTTCCGACTCTGCTTGCTTTTGCCATGGTTTGGTCCTCCTTTTGGTTAGGGTTGCACGATCTTCACGGCTACGAGATAGATCGCGTAGCCGATCGAGCCGATGATCAGAGCACCGAAGACCCAGCCCGTCTTCTGGAAGAAGGCGGCGATGAACCGGGTCGCCCACTTCGATGGCGTAACGTAAGCCTCAAGAGCGGCAATCCGGCCTTGGAACTCCCGGATCCGCCGGGCGTGTTCCCGGCAGGCAAGGTCCTCGACAATGGTGGTAATCCGGCGGACCTGGGCCAGAAGATCGGCCATGACCTGGTGGTCGGTCTGGAGACTGGCTTCGTAGGCCTGCTTGAGGAGGCAGATCGTCTTGTCCAGGGCGGCGTAACGGTGGTTCAGCTCCTCGGTCTGGCCGGAGAGCTTCCCGATGCTCTCCAGGAGGAGCTGGTTGTACCGGTCGTTGCTGTTATTGGCACTGTCGGTCATTTCAGAAACCTCTCCAGAAAGGCGGGCCACCGGCAATCGGCGCAGAAGTCGAGGGCCCGGTAGGCGGGATTGATACGATCGCCGGGAAAATAGATCGATAGGCCACCGGTGCCCCGGACCTCCCTGCCGATCTTGCCCTGGCGGAGGATCAGCCGCCCCTTGCCCGACCTCAACGCGGTGATCAGGGCATCGGCCTTGGCCAGGAGATCTGGACCGGCCTTCCTGCGGAGGTGCTTGGCGAAGCAAAGGAGATCGATGTAGTTGTCGTCATAGAAGCGGGGGCTCTTCTTCCAGGCGGATGCGACGGGTTTGGCATCGGTCTCGAGGGCGGCAACGAGGACCTCCGACAGGGTATCGATCTTCGTCACCACGTCGGCGCTGCGGCTCAGATCCAGGGCGGACTGGGTGACGATCTCGCCCTTCCCCTGGTAGGAGGCGAGGTAACTTTTAACGATCCAGCGGGCAAAAGTAGCGGCGTCTTGGCGGGGCCTGCTGACCAGGCGGGTGAGGATCTCGGCATAGGGCCAGCCGTCGAAGGGCTCCTCGATCTCCGAGCCGACAATCACTTGCACGGAGTCCCGAAGCTGCCAAGCCACCTCCACCATGTTCATCAGGCAGGCATCCATGCCCAGGAGGTCGATCTTTCGGCCGAGGAGGGCGCAGACCCCGGCCAAGACGACCCTCAGTTCCCGGTTGTCCAGGGCATCGCCTCCGGAGGTGTCGTCGTAGCAGATGCTGCGGTGCGTTTGGGGAAAGTTGTGACGGAAGAGATTTCGGCGCGGCCTCTTGCTGGCAGGACCGGCGGACCGACTTTTGGCATCCTCCCACCAGCCGCTGCCGTGGTTCCAGAGGATGAGGGCGTAGCGATCGGCAGGATAATTATCCACCGCCCATTTCGCGAAGCTGTAAAGGATTTGCGGATCTCCGGTGTTGGTTTCGCTGAAGGTATCGATACAGTCTTTCTTAAACCCGCCGCCCGGGGTTATCTGGAAGCGCCGGGTCTTCTGGTCTTCGATCCGGTCGAGCTGGACCAGGATGTTAACGTCTTTTGTGGATCCGGCCTTGGCCATCTCGGCGATGTCCCGGAGGGCTGCGCCGTCGAGGTTGTTGTCCCCGGCCATGTAAACCAGGAAGGTCCATTTGGCCTGGCCAGCGGTTCGGTGAACTGCGTTGCTCCCCCTGTCTTCTCCTGCCTTTTCCATATGCGCCTCCTTTTTGAAAGCATGGTAGAAGCACAGAAATGAAAAAGTCTAAGAACAGGGCGTCTATAGACGCTATAGACACATTAGGCAGAGAATTTTTTGTCCCCGGCACCGCCGTGCGACATCATGAACAAGAAGAGACGTTCATTTACTGATGACTTTCAAATTGACAGATTCGCCGATCTCATCTATTCTGATAGCGAAATCAAACTGTTTCCTTGAGATGCTCGGTACGCGGAGGAGGGAGCGGTTCTTAGAAGAGAGCAGGTGCCATATGTCGCTGACAGCCAAAAAACTGGATTACCCCTACATCACGTCGGATCCCGGCATCGCCGAAGGACGGCCGGTGATTGCGGGGACCAGGATCACCGTCAACTGCATTGCCGGGTATTACCAGCTCGGCATGAGCATCGACGAGATCCTTGACAGCCTTCACCATCTAACCCCGTCCCAGGTACATTCCGCCCTGGCCTACTACTTCGACCACCAGGACGAGATCAACGTGGATCTGGAAGAGGCGGGAAACATCGAATACTGGAAGAGCCAGGTTCAGGCCCATCCCGCGCGGCAATAGCGTAACGGCGAGCGATGAAACTCAAACTGTTCCTGGACGAGGCTATCCACACCGGCCTGTCCCATGCCCTGCGGCAGAGGGGATATGACGTCGTCCATGCCCAGGACCTGAAGCGCAAAGGCAAATCGGACGGCGAGCAGCTCGCCTTTGCCGTACAGGAGGAGCGCTGCCTCGTCACCTTCAACGTCAGGGATTTCGTCCATCTCCACAACCAGTATGCTCGGGAAAACAGGGAGCACTGGGGGATCATCGTTTCCCGCCAGATGCCCATCGGGGAGACGCTCCGGCGACTGCTGAAAAAGGTCGGGTTGGCGAGCCGGGAGGATTTCAGGAATCGGATCGAGTTTTTGTGAGGAATAGGCTGTGGAAACGGGTGGATTCGGCGGCAGGACGATGTAACTAAAATGTAACCGTCCTAACCGAAAATTTTCCCAGAAAACCTAACCTGATCCAAAATGCTCTTTCTAACTGTTTGAAACGTAAGCGATTAATTTATGATGGGGAATCGCCTATTTTAAATTTCCGTCTTCAAATCCGGTGTGAGGGGCTAATACCTCCTCAGGTGGGTTCGATTCCCATGCACTTCCGCCAATTTACAAGATTTGACAGTTTCCCTCTTACCCATTATTGACACACTGTGACACACCGCTCGCCACTGACGATAGGGAAAATCGAAGGAAAATTCTGGACCGCCGTCGTAACGCTCAGGGAAGGCCGTATTCGCATCATTTCCGTGCGCCGCTCCCGAAAAAACGAGGAGATGCTTTATGAAGACCATAACAGCAAAGGAGTTTGACGAAAAGTTTGATGCTGGCGAAGATGTCTTGGAATACTGCATCCTTGATAATATTCTCCGTCCCCGATTGGAACAACGTCGGGTCAACGTCGATTTTCCCGCCTGGATGATCGAACGTCTTGACCAGGCCGCTCGTGAGCTTGGCGTTACCCGGCAATCAGTCATAAAGTTCTGGATCGCGGAACGATTGAAGACATCGGCTTGAACCATCGCTTTCACAGTTTTTGACAGTCCGAAAGACAAAAAAAGGGGCCACTGTGATTAATCGGCTCGTCCAACGGGCTAGCTTGATGACGAGGGATGAATGACCAGCGCATAACTCGTGCTTCGCCCCCCGCCCGGTTCCTTCACCAAAACCCCGCGTTTCACCAGATCGTCAATATCTCGGAAAGCCGTATCCTGCGAGCATTTGGCCAGTTTGGCCCATTTAGAAGAGGTCAATTTTCCTTCAAAACCGTCAAAGAGCCGATTGAGGATCATCCGCTGCCGCTCATTGAAGGGCTTCTTGGCATGAAACTCCCAGAAGCGGGCCTTGTGGAAGATACCGGCCAGGATCTGCTCCGCCCCTTCGATGGCGCGATCCAGACAGCCCAAGAACCATTCCAGCCAAGGCGTGATGTCCAGGCCGCCTTGTTGGGTCCTTTCCAACACATCGTAATAGGCGTTTCGCTCCAAACGAATTTGCGCCGACATGCTATAAAAACGCTGGTGGCTACTTTCCGAGCGCGCCAGAACCATATCGGCGATCGCCCGGGCAATCCGGCCATTGCCGTCCTCAAAAGGATGGATCGTCACAAACCAAAGATGGGCAAGGCCTGCCGCCATAACCGGATCGATCGCCGGGGGCGCGTTAAACCACTTTAAGAAAGCAGCCATTTCCCCAGGGACCCGCTTTGCCTCAGGGGCCTGGTAATGCACCTTCTCTCGGCCAATCGGCCCGGACACCACCTGCATGGGCTCGGATTGAACGTCACACCAGCGGCCGACCGCGATCTTGGTCATCCCACTACGTCCCGTAGGAAACAGGGCCGCGTGCCAGGCAAAGAGCCGCTCCTCGTTCAAGGAATCGGCATAATGCCCCGTGGCGTCGAGCATCATTTCCACCACTCCCTCGACATGCCGGTCCACCGCCACAAGGCCCCCGACGTCGAGCCCCAGCCTCCGGGCGATGGAGGACCTCACCTGTTCCCTGTCCAGCTTTTCACCTTCGATCTCGTTGGACTTGAGCACATCCTCGGTCAGCGTCTGGAGCACCGCCTCATTGCGGAGCGAAAAGCCCAAGCCCTCCATCCGCCCGATGAGGCGCCCCTGCCGATGACGGACGCCTGCCAGGGACCCGGCCAACCGCTCGGCGTCCCAGGTCATCTTAGGCCATTCTTTTCTCTGGTAAATGTAGTTCATGATATTCAGCACCCCTGGAGGGAATTATGCCGCATATTCTCCGCAGAGGCAAGCATAATCTCCGCATATCTTGCGGCTAACATGATCGTTATTCTCCGCATCGGTTGCCTTATAACGAATGGATCATTCTCCTTCTGCTTATTGACGAGTGTTTCAAGCCGGCGTACAGGCGGATGGGGCAGCGGCAAGGCCACACTGCCATTGTGACCGCCCCGTGACCAAGTCAGTTGGTTCCCCGGCAGAGGAGGAGACAGCGGCGGGATCGGAGGCTTTTTGCCGGCAGCCCGCGCATGGCCCAATAGCCCCGCCCCGGGCGGGGAACATTCATGAGCTTGCAGATCCTGGCCAGGTAGCTCGAGGATACGCCATACCGGGCTGCCACCTTGAGCATCGGCTCTTTCCAGACCAGTGAGTGCATGGCCTCGCGCGTCAATTGCGCCGGTAGGGATTCATCTGTTGTTGTCATCGTTCAAACCAAAGCCATAAAGGTTATGAAGGGCGTTTCTTAGCATGTTCATGAGGAAAAGGCATCTCCCGATCAGTCGAAGAGGCATGGGCGGGTCATCTTGCGCAGACCCCGCTCAAGGCGGCGTCATTGGACGCAGCGCCGGTAGCGGGGAGAGAGGCAGAATGCCGATACGAGCCACCCACGGTGAAAAACAGCCCCCATTCTACGCCATCTGAAACACCCCTCGCTGATCACTGGTTTCATTTTTTGACCTGGGTTCTCAGAGCGCGCCCGGACGGCCGGGCCGGTCGCCGCGCAGCGGTCGTCCGGCCTGACCAGGAGGCCGAGAGAGAGCCCCTTGGGGCGGACGGGTGCGGATGCCAAGCGGCAGGAGGGGCGGCGCACAGCCCGGCAACGACGGACAATGGCAACCGCGAGGGAGGGCCGGGGAGAAAGACGCGGCAGACGGTGCACCAAGCCGGCAGGGAGCGACGCCGCGGCGCGACCCCGGCGACTGCAACGCCAGCCGACTACCGCGCAGATCTCGGGAACGGAGGAGCAGAACCAAATGAGCAGGTAGGCGCAAAGCATGCGGTATGGAAAGAAAACACCGCGCGAGAATCAGCAAGGGCGGTGACGGCCATGGGGTAGCGGAAAGAGCCGGCGACGCCCTTGCCCGACGTCTGCCTACCGCCTGATGGGGTGGCGGACGCTCTCTGAGTTTTATGCAAAGAATAAAAATGTATCGTTCATAAATGGACCTGGGCTTCCAGAGATCGACTACAGTGGCATGCCTTCTACGCCGGTTTCATTTGCCACAGGAAATAATAGCGCTGGGCTGGAACTCGTTGATACTTACCTCTGGATATTCAAGCGTTTTATAGAACAAAATAGCATCCCCAAAAAATTGTTTCCCATCATAGCTTTTCAAGCCGACCGTGGAATGATTGATGAAATATCAATTAAAGGCATAGGGAAACGTTGGACCAAGTGGTTTGAAAACCTTCCTGAACCAACAGACGAGCAGTTGAAAAAAGCAAAAGAGATGATTGCATTTGATGAAGAGAAAAGGCTTCGTAAAAGTCGGGAAGATACCGGCACTGTGGGAGGACAAAATCGCAGTTGATTTCCCCCAAATTTCCCCCAGCATTTTTCAACATGATATTATGGAAATCATAACAAATGGTTACAAAATGGCGCATGCATTCGGTTCCCATGCACTTCCGCCAATTTATTCAATAAGTGAAGTATCAATAACTTGACATTTCAGAAACGATCCGATAACCGGAGCGGTACGTTCGACGCGCGGGGTATCAGGGATTGCATATCAGGGGAAAGGCTCAAGGTATGACTTCAGAAAAAACCAAAGCGGAATTGCGCAACCTGGCGCTGGGTCAGCCGGCGGCACAGGATGGGGGGATATTCGGGGCGATGATCAACCCCAAAGATGCTGCTTTGGTGTTGATTCCCGCGCCGTTTGATCTGACCACGTCGTATGGAAAGGGGACCATGGATGGTCCCCTGGCAATCAGCGCGGCAAGCGTACAGCTTGATCTGTTCGATGTGCGCTGGGGAGGCGTTTACAAGGCGGGGATTGCCCTTCTGGATGAGGACCCGCAGATCCGCCGGCTCAGCATTCGCAATGCGCCCGCTGCGAAAAAGGTGATCAAAGCGCTCGAGACCGGACGCCGGACGGATGTTGATCGCAAGGCGCTTGCAAGGGTGAATGAGGCGACCCATGCCGTTACGCAACTAATTGAAAAGTGCGCAAGCCATTGGATAGACAAGGGCAAACGTGTCGGCCTTGTCGGCGGTGATCATAGCTGTCCGCTCGGATTGCTCAAAGCCCTTGCGCGACGATCCGGCAAGGAAGGATTTGGGATTCTTCATATCGATGCCCACCATGACTTGCGGGAGGCCTACGAAGGATTTATTTACTCCCATGCTTCGATCATGTACAATGTCTTACATGACATTCCCGAGGTGACCAGGCTGGTGTCCGTCGCCATTCGCGACTTTTCACAGGCGGAGCATAGTCTGGCCGCAACTCATCCCAAGATCGCAACATTTTATAATGACGAGATATTTCGCGCTTTGGCAGAGGGGCGCTCATTTAAGTCTGTTGTTGACAGGATCATCGAGGCATTACCGCAGAATGTCTATGTGTCTTTTGATATCGATGGCCTGGAACCGGCCAACTGCCCATTTACAGGAACCCCGGTGCCCGGCGGCCTGACCTATCAACAGGGCGTCTATTTAATTGAACAGTTATGTGAAAGTGGCAGAAGCATCGTGGGCTTTGATTTGTGCGAAGTGGCCTCGGAGAAGCATGGCGAATGGGACGGCAATGTCGGCGCTCGCCTCCTCTACAAGTTGTGTGGCGCTCTCATCCGATCGCAGAAGTTGCCCGATCTTGTTTAGCAACCGGGCCGTAGCGTAATTTTTTTATGGGAAAGAGATAATTATGCCTGACCTTAATCCGAAACATGTGGAAACAGTCCTGAAGATCATAAACCAGAGCCCCTATTTCAAACACTTATCCATGGTTGTGAAAGAGATGGGCGCAGGTTATGCGACAGTCGAGCTCGACATCGGGAAGAAACATTTAAATCCGTTTCGCGGCCTGCATGGCGGAGTCTATGCCTCAGCGATCGATACAGCCGCTTATTGGGCGGTGTATTGTGAGCTTGCTGAAGCTGCCGGCTTTATAACGGTTGATCTCAAAGTAGATTACCTCGCCGCATGCAATTCCGGCAAGCTGCTCGTCAAAGGACGCAGCATCAAAATCGGCAGAACCATGTGTTTGGCAGAAGCGACCGTTTTTGATCAACAAGACAAGCAACTGGCCCATGGGGTTTCAAAATTGATGGTTGTTCAGGGCCTTCAGACAATTAAAGATGCTGCTGATTTGGCGGGGGAGAAGAATCTTCCTCCTAAATTTCTCTAACCTTTTATTCAAGAAAGGGCAGTCTGTCCTTTTTTCTGTAGGCAAGCGCCGTACAGGAGGCTATGAGGGCATTGCGCTCATCCGTCACCTTGATTTCATAGGTGCCGGTACGGGCGGAACGGTGAATCTCCACCGCTTCCGCGCGCAACCTGCTTTTCTGGTCGGGGACCTGATGATAGATAACATTCATGCTGAGCGCAACCGCAACCGTCCCGTGGGCATTGCAGGAAACCTCGAAGGCCTCGTCAATCAGGGAAAAAATGGCCCCGCCGTGGGTCATGCCGAAAATATTGGCCAAATCCGCCTGCGGATCCATCTCGACGACAGCATGGCCGGGTGCCAGCTCAATCAGCCGCAACCCCAGTTTTCGGGCAAATGGCTCTTTTGCCGCCTGTTTTTCGATTGCCACAAGCACAGGGTCATCCATTGGTTATGTAGCCTCCGGGTGCTGCTTGTATTTGTCGTCAAGCATCGCCTCGATACTCTCCATCACGATTTTCGTCACCCCCTCAAACTGCGTTTTGTAGCGCTTCTGCGACTCCCGGGACAGCAGTCTGAATGGTTCGGCAATTCGGTAAGGCTCAAGCTTGTCGTGAACGGAAAGTGGTTCCCCAATCCGGTAGGTGATGCGGCCGCTTTTGGCAAACGGCAGGCTTCCCGTATAGACCTCGTCGGAATTGTTGCAGGCAACCGGGACAATCCGCTTTTCGGTGTTCAGGGCAAGCTGGGCAACGCCGGTACGCCCCTCGGCAAGCTTCAGCGAGCGGGTGCCCTCCGGAAAGATGATGACGCTCAGCTTTTTTTCCAGCAGCGCCGACCGGCTCAACTCCGCGACCTTTTCCATGATTCCGTCGTATTGCTCGTGAACAAACGCCACGAAATTATTGCCCATAGCCTCAATCGCATCAAGGGCAATGCGCTCCGCCGGACCAAACTCGGCGATCTTTCCCTCGATAATATCCTTGACGGTGCGATAGAGCCCCTTGTCCATCCTGGTGTTGAAACGTTTGCGGTAATACTCCTCGATCAGATACCCCATCGACGGCACCGGAATCAGGTGACAGATATCGAGTCCCTTCGCAAGAAGCTCATTTTTATAGTATTTCCCCTTCACCCAGACCGTCGTGAACGGAAATTCCCTGGCCCTCAACAGCTTGTACTGAAACGGCCAGTAGTTGAAGCGGTCGGTGTGGTTCATCGCGAAAATCACGCTTTCATCGCGGGGAATCCGCTCGATGTTTTCGAGCTGAATATCGACGTGGGCAAACAGATGGTAATTGGGCCACAAAAGCAGATTTGCAATCACCTTGTGGGCAAACGGCTTGGAAACGACTGTTATTCTCTTCAAGTATTCAATGTCGATCATAATTACCTCCTGCCTATTCCTCGCCCCGGATAATCCGTCCGACGCGTGCCAGCTCCTCCGGGGTATCAACCTCGACGGAATCGTGGATCGTTTCGACAACCTTGATGCGATAGCCATACTCAAGCGCCCGGAGCTGCTCGAGCGACTCCAGATTTTCCAGCGTTCCATCGGGAAGGCCGGCGAAAATACGCAGGAAAGCGCGACGGTAGGCATAGATGCCGTGGTGCTTGAAGTATTCGGCTTTCTTGCCCTGATCGCGGACAAAAGGAATCGTCGCGCGTGAAAAGTAGAGGGCAAACCCGTTATGGTCAAAGGCAACCTTGACAGCGTTGGGATGGACAATCTCCTCATCGCGAACGATCCGGTAGATCAGCGTGGACATCGGGATCGAGGCGTCCTCGAGCAGCGGCACAACAACTTCGCCTATCTGCAGCGGCTCGAAAAGGGGCTGATCGCCCTGGATGTTGACGACGATATCGTCATCGGCAAGCCCGATATTTTCCACCGCCGCGGCGATCCGGTCCGTTCCCGAACGGAGGGCGGCGGAGGTCATCACCGCCCTCCCGCCAAAGCCCGCAACGGCTTTGAAGATGCGCTCGTCATCAGTCGCGACGATTGCAAAAGAGACGCCTCCGGCATGCAGCGCCCGCTCATAGACATGCTGGATCATCGGCTTTCCACAGAGATCGGCAAGCGGTTTGCCGGGAAAGCGGCTCGAATGGTAGCGCGAAGGAATTACGCAGACAATTTTCGGCATAGATATTAAATCCTTATAAATATGAATCCCTCTGAAGAAGGTGGTTTTTGACATAGTCGACCACCGTTTCCTCAAGCGCGCCGAAGCGCGCCGGGCATCCCGCTTGCCGGAGTTTATCCATCTTCGCCTCGGTAAAGTACTGATACTGCCCGCGCAGCTCCTCCGGCATTTCGATATAATCAATCGCAACGGGCAGTCCCATCGCCGCGAATACGGCGCCGACCAGCTCGCTCCAACTCCGCGCCTTTCCCGTCCCGAGATTGAAGATGCCGTTTACATCATGATGGTTCAGTAGCCACCATAAAACATCAACGCAATCCTTGACATAGACAAAGTCGCGTCTCTGGCCGCCGTCGGGATATTCCGCTTTGTACGACTTGAAGAGCTTCACCCGGCCGGTTTCGCGGATCTGATGAAACGCCTTGAAGATGACGCTCGTCATCTCGCCCTTGTGGTACTCGTTCGGCCCGAAGACGTTGAAAAACTTCACGCCGACCATTCGCGCCGTGTTTTGCTCCCGCAGGATTTTCAGATCGAAGAGGTGCTTCGAGTAGCCGTACATGTTGATCGGCCGGAGGGTTTGGGTAATGGCGTCGCTGTCGGAAAAGCCCCGCGCGCCATCGCCATAAGTCGCAGCCGAACTCGCGTAAATAAAACGGACGTCCTTTGTCAGCGCCCATTCGGCAAGGATGGAAGTATAATGAAAGTTATTTTCCATCAGATAGCCGGCATCGCGCTGGGTCGTCGCCGAGCAGGCGCCGAGATGGACAACCGCATCCACGGCAAACGGGACGCAATCCGCCTTGATCATCGCCAGAAATTGGTTTTTGTGGAGGTAATCAACATACCGCCGTTTCACAAGATTCTCCCATTTCGCCGATGACCCCAGATCATCGACGATGATGACGTCGTCTCGTCCCTCGGCATTCAGCTTGCCGACAAAGACGCTGCCGATAAACCCGGCTCCTCCGGTAACAACGATCATTTTATTTCCTCATATCAGCGGTAATTGCAAAACTCCCCATTCTTGTCATTCCCGCAA
>JALNYO010000047.1 GCA_023229765.1 Syntrophales bacterium
GTTTCTTCAGTTGGCGGCTGGACGATAGGAGCCGGATGAGCTGAGAGGTTCACGTCCGGTTCTGTGAGAGCGTGGGAGTGAGATTCCCCTGCGCTACTCGACTCATCGTTCTGGTGAAGAGCCGCCAGGCGGGAGAACGGGTCATGGGAAGCCTGAAACGTTTCCTGGAATGTACTCTCAAACTCAGAATCAACCCGGAGAAAAGCCGGGTCGTCCCGACAAATCAGGCTGCCTTTCTTGGATTCACTTTCCGTGGGACCAAGATTCACTGGTCGGAGAAGGCTTTTTGCCAATTCAAACGAAGGGTCAAGGAACTGACCGGCAGGTCCTGGTTTGTCTCCATGGAATATCGGTATCATAAACTTGCCGAATACCTGCGCGGCTGGATGAACTATTTCGGGATATCGGAGTATTACCGACCGATTCCTGAGATAGACCACTGGCTGAGACGACGCTTGCGCATGTGCTACTTTAAACAGTGGCGCAGGGCAAGAACCAAGGTGCGTGAACTGCGTAAATTGGGAACGTCGCTTCATGCAGCCATCTCAGTGGCCATCAGCCGCAAGGGGCCATGGCACCTGTCCCGGACGCTGGCAACGCAAACGGGCATGACCAACAAATGGCTCAAGGATCAAGGGCTTCTATCTGTCAAAGAGCTGTGGGTTCACATTCACTACCCGGCCACGGCCCGGTAATCCCTGTGAACCGCCCGGTGCGGACCCGCATGCCGGGTGGTGTGGGGGCTGGGGGCTAACTACCCCCGGCTACCCGATTCGCCGAATAATATTTAAATCCGATTTTCTACCTCAACGGACAATTTCAGACCAACACTATGAAGAACAGAGTTCAAGCTTTTTAATTTTGGATTGCCTTGAGTTGAAAGAATTCGATAAAGATTTTCGCGATTGAGTTTCGTTTCCCGTGCTATTTCAGAAATGCCCTTTGCGTTTGCAACGTCTTTTAACGCCATTAAAAATACTTCCGGTGAACCATCATCCAATGCGGCATTTAAATATTCCGCAGCCTCAGATGGGTCGCGAAGATCTTCTTTGAGATTATTTTCATATTTTTCTGTTAATTTATTCATTTCGTTCTCCTTTGGAAATCGGACCAATATGTTTGAGCCAACTGAATATCCTTTGGCTGAGATTTTTTAGAACCTCCGCACAGTAAAATCATTACGGTCGTCTCCGATTTCCCATAATAAACCCGGTACCCTGGGCCATAATCCACGCGCAACTCACTTACACCTTTTCCAACAGGTTTGCAGTCACCAAAATTCCCAAGTCTTATACGATTCAACCGGATTCGAATCCGCGCACGCGCGAATCTGTCTTTCAGTGAATTTAGCCAGTTATGGAATGGATTGCATCCGTCTTCAGTTAAATATTCGAGAAGCTCTATTCTTGAATCATCCATACCGGTATTGTAGTTTAAAAACAACAAATGTCAAGAATTTTATTACGGCGAACGCGGAGATAACCCGCCGGCCACGGACTTGGCCGAAGTGAACCGGACATAATTCCGGTCGGGTTTAGTGATTTGTTAGAGCTCACTTCTTGAACTTTTCATAATTCAACCTAATTAATTCAAGCAAGGGAGGTATATCAGTTTCTGAATTAACTTGAAATCCTGTCCAATCGGAATCAGTATCAAATGTGTAGACAATGTAGTTTTTTCTTCTCGGACAAAAATACGCGATTACTTTCCCCGACACTTTAACAGAGACATCATACTTTACAGGATCAATGGAAATCCTCTTATCATCATATTTTTTCACATCTTCAAGTAGCTTCTTAAAGCTTTCTTTAACTTTGTCATCTTGTATGTAGTTCAATCTCTGTTCTATTGTGTAAACTTCCATTGGCTGAATTCTACCAGGAATAGTTACTTCATTGAATACAGGCAATATTTCTGTAGTGCCATTAACTTTAATACATTTATAGGAAAAGAGACTTATTGGTACATCAATCCATGATGATCTTTTTAGCAGATTGATTGAAAAACTTGGTGCCATAAGAAATAATCTTGGTTTTTGTGTGGGATCAATACCTATACCAGATATCTTATTATAGATTCGGCAGAGAGATTCAATATTTTTTGTCACATCTTCATAATAGTCAATTCCTTGGACAAGCATATTGTCTTCTTCCACTACTTTCAATTCTGCTACTACCAGTGCATTTCCAGAATCTACAAACAAAACATCTAAAGGTCCTCGCTCAGTTCTTTTCTGATGATCAAGGTAGCGTAATCCCTTTTCTATTTTATCTGAGTTAATAGAAACAATTGATTCAAATGTTTTTTCATTAACTTCGACTGTTTCGTATGACATGTCTATTCTCCTAGTTTGTTCTCAGTAGCTCTAACAGTATAATTGGGCCAAAGCTGATTGCTTTGGATAACGTTTGGAAAGCCGTTCAGCAATAGAGCATTTACATTCCCGCGTGTCAAGGAAAAATATTGGTGTCAACTTGACTACTATCAATATGTTACGATCTGCATGAAGCCGATGAAAACATCTTGAGTTGGATCGCGCAGTCTGGTATTTTTACCGATATGGAGAAGCAAATAGACAAAGTCAGCTGTGCCAGAAATGCTCCCGTCTCGTTTCCGCGATGGCGTGAAGTGTTGCATTCGGAAATCGGCGATCCCTCCAAAAGGAACGGGATGGAACAGGACATCTTTGCCTGCTGAAGTTTCTCAAGGCAAACGCCCGGCGTGCCTCGGTGGAATCCGTTCTGGATTATCTGCATCATATCGAAGAACAGGGGCAAAAAACCGATTTGGTGCGCGCATCCCTGCGATGGTTTTTCAAATCCGCTGCCGTTCAGTCGGGGTTGCCGGATACGGCTCATCCTGAACAGGATGCCCGACAACACGTCATCGAACTGGAAAGACCGGATGCGGGTTTGACAGCCTGGGAAAAACGCCTGGTTACCGCCATTCGACGCAAGCATTTGCAGTGGCGCACCGAACAGACCTACCGGGGGTGGGCGAGATGCTTTGCCGTATGGTTGGAAGGGCGGCCGGTCGAGGAGGCGAGCGCCGCCGACATCCGGGGGTTTCTCGACCATCTCGCCGTGGATGCGAGGGTTTCGGCCAGCACTCAGCGCCAGGCCCTGAACACACTGGTTTTCTTTCAGAAAGAGGCGCTGGAGCGCGATCCGGGAGATTTTTCCGGCTACCGTCCCGGCCGCGCCAGCAGAAGAATTCCCGTTGTTCTGAGCCGGCGGGAGTGCCAGTCGCTGTTTGCCGAGATGTCCGGAACGAACCGTCTCATGGCCCGGCTCATGTACGGTGCGGGGCTGCGCCTGATGGAACTGCTTCGCCTCAGGGTGCAGGACGTGAACTTCGAACAGGGGATCGTCATCATCCGCAGCGGCAAGGGGGGCAAGGACCGGGTGAGCGTGCTGCCGGAAAGTCTGCGGGAGGCCCTGCTGGAGCATCGCGAACGTCTCCGGCGGCTCTTCGATGAAGACAGGCAGGAAGGTTTGCCGGGGGTATGGCTTCCCGATTCCGTGGAAAATAAAATTCCCACGGCGGGGGTACTCTGGGCGTGGCAGTGGTTTTCCCCCTCGCGCCAGTTGGCGATCGACCGGCGCAGCGGCCTCAAGCGGCGTCATCACCTGAACGACGCCGCTTTCCAGAGCGCCATCCGCAAGGCGCCGAGAGCGGCCGATCTCAGAAATAGCTGACAAGATTTCGTTTACGGCAGAACCTTCATCGACTTGATGACGACTGACGTTTTCGGGACGTCCCGGAAACCATCCCGCGTGCCGGTACGGACGGCGGCAATTCTGTTGACAACGGCCATCCCCTCGACTACCTTGCCGAATACCGCATAGCCGTATCCTTGCGGCGTTTTGTCGCGGTGGTTCAGAAACACGTTGTCGGCCACGTTGATGAAGAACTGGGCGGTGGCCGAATCGACAACCGCGGTGCGGGCCATCGCGAGCGTGCCGGTCTGGTTTTTCAGGCCATTGTCCGCTTCGTTCTTGATCGGCGCCCCGGTCTGTTTCTGCGTCAAATCGGGGGTGAATCCGCCGCCCTGAACCATGAAGCCGGGAATCACCCGATGGAAAATAACGCCGTCATAAAAACCGCTCCGGACATAGCCCAGGAAGTTCCTGACCGAGGTCGGCGCCTCCTTCGCGAAAAGCTCCAGTTTGACGTTTCCCAGGCTGGTTTCCATCAGTATGACCGGATTCCCGGTGGCCGGTTCGGCGGCGATTGCACCGGTGGTGCAGAAAAGTGACAGACCCGATAACATTATGGCAATAATCCTTTTCAACATGGCCTTCTCCTTACAGATTTCAGTGGCAACTCCGTCAGCTAAAGCAGACGGCTTCTTGCCCACTGTGGGTATGCGATGAAAGATACTGACATATGAGCCAATTGCAAAACTCCCAACGCTGTCATTCCCGCGACGCTTCTGGGCGGGAAAACGAAGTTTAATGTTCATAATCCAGTTTTTAACTATTTGAAATCATGGATGCCCGACAAAAGCATTCGGGCATGACACGGAGTTTTGCAATTACCTCATATGTCCAAAAACTTATTGACACAAGAGGTCGCGCAATATGCTCCACGCCGCAAAAAGGGAGTTCTTGTCAATCGGCAGACCGTGAGCCGCTATGCCCGGTTTGTTATGGGCTCGATGACGAGCTGTTGAAGTTGAATGGTAAATAACTCAGGGATGGAACGTGAATGCCTTGGAGCAGCCCCAGATGATGGTATATCTCCCGCACCATGCACAACAGCTCCTTACCCTCTTGTTCCGTCACCGCCCTCTGGGGGTAACAGCTTTTCGAAAATTGTTAGTTACCCCAATAGTTACCCCCAAAAAACTTGGATTCAGGAAACCAACATAACACCATCCTGGACGATAGACAAGAAAAAACCCGCCATTTCTAACGGGTTTTTTCTCTTATTCGGACTGTAAAAAACAACATGAAACATGCTATTGGCGGAGAGAGGGGGATTCGAACCCCCGTGAGAGCTTTTGGCCCCCAAATCGATTTCGAGTCGATCCCGTTACGACCACTTCGGTACCTCTCCGGTTCAGCAAGCCTTCCCGACAAAAGGGAAGGCTTTTCTTAAGAATAATAATGGTAAGCGCTTTGTTTATAGAACCGCGCATTGCCCGCTTCCTTCGGGAAGCTTTTTAACGTGAGGAGGATAACCTTTTCCGGCGAAAAAATCCACTTAAAATTTCTCCGCACGCTTCGTGTAAAACGCCGCCCTGAACGGCGACTGCGTGGTTGAGGCGCCGGTCGTCAAAAACATGATACAGGCTTTGGGCGGCGCCGTTTTTGGGATCGGCCGCCCCGAAGACAAGCCGCGCTATCCGGGCTTGAATGATGGCCCCGGCGCACATCAGGCACGGCTCCAGCGTAACGTAAAGGGTGGCGTCGGCGAGGCGGTAATTGCCGATTAGCGAAGCGGCGGCGCGAAGCGCGAGAATCTCGGCGTGGGCCGAGGGGTCGTGCAGGGCAATCGGACTGTTGCAGGCGGCGGAAAGCAATTCGTCATTCATTACAATAACCGCGCCGACAGGCACTTCGCCGGCGGCCAGGGCCAGTTCGGCCTGGGCGAAAGCCGCCTTCATCCATTTTTCATCCATCTCCTGACTGTCTTGGCAAGTTTTTAATGTTTTTATCATTTTAGCGAGGAGTGACTCTTTTTCGAATTAATTTTCCCCTGAGGCAATTGCAAAACCATTTGTCATTCCCGAAAGCGAAGCTTAATGTTCATAATGTCTCTATCGGGAATATGGTTTTTCAAGCAGTTAGAACCATATCCCCGCTCAGAATCGTTGCGGGAATGACAAGAATGGGGAGTTTTGCAATTACCTCCGCTGTTAACGTTTACCCCTTTGACTTTTTACCGGAATGTAACCATAATGCAAAGCAGAATGACGATTTACAGGCGGAAATCGGCAGCTTCATTTATAGTTACCCAACGTTTTGCGGTACGCGATGAAAAAGAAATTCCTGATTCTTTTTATTCTGTTTTCACTGACAATTCACGCGCTGGTGATCTTGCTTTCGCTCCGCATCAATCTGCCGGCAGTGACGCATAACGATCCGGTTATGAAGGTAGAGTTGAAAACGCCTCAGGAGGTGGAAAAACCCCGCGCCAGACATTCGAAAACGCCGACACGAACTTTTGCCGACGATGGCACGGAAGCCGATCCCGCCCGCGAGGCGTCGGTGGGGCTCGAAAACCCCGGCGGCGTTTATGAACCTTATCTGCTGAACATCCGCCGCCGGATCGAGCGCCTTTGGTCATACCCGCCTCAGGCCCTTGCCGAAAACCGGGAGGGAAGCGCCGTAATCCGCTTTACTATAGCGGCGAACGGAACTCTGGCGGGCTCTTCCGTGCTCACCAGTTCCGGAAACTTCCTTCTCGATGAAGGGGCTCTTGCCTGCATCAGGGGTGCCTCGCCCTTTGACCCGCTGCCCGCCTCCTTCAATCTTTCGCTCCTCAATGTAACCGCCACCTTCAGTTACCGGATAAACCTCTGAATGTATCAGATTTCGGCAATTATTCCCGCCAGGTCCCGGCTCGTTTCGAGAAGCCGGTCGCGCAGATCGACCTGTTCCACCCAGCTCTTTTTCTCCATCGCCTCCCGCCGGTTTTGAATCTGGGCAAGCCTTCCTTCGAGGTCGGCGATAAGATATCCCCAGTCTATCCGCGGTTCGGCCTTTTCCGGGTAGGCAACCACTTTGGGCTGCATCCCCGGCGTCAGCGTTATCTCTTCAAGATAATCGGGGATCGCCGCTACGACGTCGAAACGTTCCTTGATCAGCCTCGCCAGTTCCTGCTGGGCTGTGTACTCGCCATGTGTCAGAAAAAGTTTGATATCCCTGTTCTTGAAATGTCCGAACCATTCCAGAAGCTGGGTTTGTCCGGCGTGGGCGGAAAAGCCGTTAATTGTGAATATCTTCGCGCGCACGGCGACATCCTCGTTTAGAATATGAATCTTTTCGGCGCCGTCGATGATCTTCCTGCCCGGCGTTCCCTGCGCCTGGAATCCGACGAAGACAACGCTTGCCCCCTCCCGCCATAGGTTGTGGCGCAGATGGTGTTTGATGCGGCCCGCGTTGGCCATGCCGCTTGCGGAAATGACGATTGCCGGTCCCTTCTTATTGTTGATTTCAATCGATTCGGCGGTGGACTGGGTGTATTGGAGCCGGGGAAGCTGTAGCGGGTCGTCGCCGTTTTCGAGGATTAGTCTTGCCTCCTCATCCATGTATTTTTTGCATTTCTTGAAGATTTCCGTTGCCTGGATGGCAAGCGGGCTGTCCACATACACGGGGATGTCGGGGAGACGGCCATCCTTCGCCAGCAGGTGCAGAGAGTAGATCATCTCCTGGGTGCGTTCGACGGCGAAGGCCGGAATGATCACCTTTTCATGCCGTTTGTAACTGTACGCAATCGCCTCCGCAAGTTCGTCGAGACTGTCCTTTTCATCCTTGTGGTTGCGGTTGCCATAGGTGGACTCCATGAAGAGGAAATCCGCCTCTTTAATAACCGCCGGATCGCGGACGATGAGCTGCGACGGCCTGCCGATGTCCCCTGAAAAGACGATTTTGCTCTGTTTCCCGTCCTCGGTCAGGGACAGTTCTATCATCGCCGCGCCGAGGATGTGACCCGCATCCCGAAACGTGACCGTCAAACCGGGAAACGGAGAAAACGGCTCATCGTAGGTGATTGCTGAAAAAAGGGGAAAGGAGTCCATTGCATCTTTCTGCACATAGAGCGGGGCGATGGTGGATTCCCCGTGACGCCGCTGCTTTACGCTTTTCCATTGCGCTTCCATCTCCTGGATGTGGGCGCTGTCCAGCAGCATGATATGCAGAAGCTCCCAGGTTGGGGGCGTCATGTAGATTTTGCCCTTGAAGCCCTTCTGCACGAGACGGGGAATCAGGCCGGAATGATCCATATGGGCATGCGTCATCAGGATGAATTCGATCTCCTGGGGTTTATACAGATCGACATCCCAGTTGCGCTTTTCTATCTCCTCGTTGCCTTGATGCATGCCGCAGTCAATGGCAAACCTGCGCCCCGCCGCTTCGACGATATAACAGGAACCGGTAACCGTCCTTGCCGCGCCCATCAGTTTTACCTTCATTTTGCGCCTCGCTGTTTTATTTTTTCATGTTGTCCCGGAAAGGAAACCTATTTCGCTCCGTCCCCCTATCATAACCCTTCCGAAACCGCAATTGTCCTTTCCCCGCAAAAACGGCAGAACCGCGGCTTGCTCTGTTAGTCTAAATCGACGTTTCCGATCCGTGGGGTTAGCCTATAAGACGCTGAAGCAGATCATTAGTAGTTTGAATTGTTGAGTATAATTTTGCAGTGGCCCTTAAAATATTTTTGACTTGAAAAAACATTTTTCGTATAATTATCCAAACGAATAGGGAATAACTTGTCAATTAATTTTCTTTAATTGGGAGGGCCTATGTTAAGAAAAATCGGAATCATCATGCTGGTCGGCGTTTTGTCCCTGTTCTGTTTTTCTACTCCCCCCTTATGGGCGCAAAACATAATCACAAACGGTGATTTTTCGGTCGGCATCCAAGGGTGGACCGTCGTGCCGACGGATCCAGCTCCGTGGCCTCTTGTGGACGGGGCAGTCAACCTCCATCCTCCCAGCGGCAGCTACTTGGGAACGGTCATCTATCAGAATCTGAACGTGACCGGCGTCGGCGGAAAGAAGTATGATTTTTCAATGAAATTGCTGAAAACCGGCATTCCCGATGATTCCTGGCGGACCATCGCCGTCTATCTAACCTATCTGGATGGCGTCACTCCTGTCCGCTACAAGCTGGCCAACCCTCTTAATTCAGAGATCGCAACACCCCTTTCCGTGGAGGCTATCCCTACATTCAGCGGCACCGTCGGCGCCTCCGTAACGCTTCCCACAACTGCCACGGCGATTACCAAAATCGAAATCGCCAAGGAGAATTTCGGCGACTTTACGGTGGACGATATCGTTCTCGCCGAGGGGGCGGCTGCCTGCACCTTTACCGTTGCCAAGTTCGGCAGTCCGAACCCGTCCGTCTATCTGGGAGCGGCAGGGGGAACCGCTACCCTGAACGTTACGGCCTCAAACTCTGCCTGCACGTGGAGTGCTTCGGTTGCCAGCGGCTCGGATTGGCTCTCAATTGCCTCCGGCGCAAGCGGAACCGGAAGCGGGCAGATGCAGATCAGCGCCGCCGCCAATCCCAGCACGAATGGCATTCCCCGCGACGCTTCGGTTAGCTTCGGAGCGGGGCAGGGCTTCAACGTTTGGCAGATGGCAACGGCTTTGCCGCGCACCTCCGTCGCTTTGGGCAGTCTTCAGAGCCGGCGGGCGGGAAATCATACGGCCACGCTGCTGCAAAATGGCAAGGTTCTGATCGTCGGCGGCCACACTAACGTCAACATAACGGATGTTTTGGCGACGGCGGAACTCTACGACCCGGCAAGCCGTACCTTCACCCTGACCGGTTCAATGAACGTTCCCCGCTGGGGCCATACGGCAACCCTGCTGCCTGACGGCAAGGTGTTGATCGCCGGCGGTTACAACTATACGAGCGGCAGCCACACGAACCTCGACA
Organism: Syntrophales bacterium; assembly: GCA_023229765.1. Lineage (NCBI taxonomy): Bacteria > Pseudomonadati > Thermodesulfobacteriota > Syntrophia > Syntrophales > Syntrophales bacterium. The sequence continues at coordinate 9,612 of JALNYO010000047.1, forward strand.
GCGCTGAGCTCTACGACCCGGCCACCGGCCAGTTCACCCTGCTTGCCTCGAAGATGAGTTCGCCCCGACGACAACACACAGCCACGCCGTTTACTGATCCGACCACGAAGGCACCGAAAATCCTGATCGCCGGGGGGATCAACAGCGGCGGCGCGGCGCAAAGCGACACCTGGAGCGTCACCAATAAGGCCGATCTTTATGATGTTGCCACAAGCACCTTTGCCCCCACGGGGAACCTGGTTGCGGGCCGGGGAACCCACCGGGCAACAACAATTCCTGGCGCCTCTATGACCGTAAACAGTCCCCTCGGAGGTACAATTACCGTTACCGGTACGAACATCCTCGTCGTTGGGGGCAGCAATTTTGACAGTTATCTTGCAAGCGCCGAAATATATGATACAGTGGCAGGAACATTCTCCGCTACCGGATCAATGACTACGGGAAGGGCCCACGGGATAGGGAATTTTGGACCAGTTTTCGGCGGCGGCCTCACCACCGGCCAGACCTGCCTGGCCTCCACGGAAATTTATAATACCGTAACGAAGACCTTCTCGTCCTACGCGACGCTGAGCCAGGCGCGGCGGGGCCATGAGGTTACACCGCTTTCCCCCGGGCGGATACTGGTCAGCGGCGGCGACTGCGCGGGAAATGCCACCATGGAGATCCTTGATTTGGCAACGGACGCTTTTACCCCCTCCTCCCAGTCCATGACCGCGGCCCGGGTCTTCCACACAGCCACATATCTTCCCAATGCCGCCGCCCTTGCCGAATTAGATATCCTTCTTGTTGGCGGCGATCCGGGCGGAACGGCAGAGCTCTACACGACCAGTACCGCGGCAGGCACGAACGCCACACTGAACGTCCAGTTGGCAGGAACGGGAAGCGGGTTGGCATCCGCGATCGGCCTGATCTGCGGGGACGCTGGCTGCTCTGGTTCCTACCCCATCGGAACCTCGGTGACGCTCACGGCGTCGTCGGCCTCCGGGTCCATCTTCGCCGGCTGGAGCGGCGGAGGCTGCTCCGGAACCGGGAACTGCACGGTCACGATGGATGCGGCCAAAACGGTCACGGCCACCTTCGATGGAACCGCTCCTGCACAGGGCTCTTCAACCCTGCCGAAAACCGGGCAGACGACCTGCTACGACGCTACCGGAACGGCGATCGCCTGTGCCGGAACGGGCCAGGATGGAGCGGTTCAGGCAGGAATTGCCTGGCCCTCCTCACGGTTTGCAAACAACGGCAACGGTACGGTCACGGATCATCTGACCGGACTTGTATGGCTCAAGGATGCCGGCTGCACCGGCTTTGGTCCGTTTGTTCCCTGGACCGACGCCCTGACCAAGGCCAATAACCTAGCTACGGGACAGTGCGGGCTTACCGACGGCTCCCAGGCAGGCGACTGGCGACTGCCGAACATCAATGAACTCAGAAGCCTATTGATGACCGCCGGCCAGTCGGACATGACGGTCTGGCTGACGGGACAGGGATTTTCCAACGCGGGCTCTTCTTACTGGTCGTCTACCCCTGCCAATTCGGACGGATCTGCTGCCTGGGCGATCGATCTTTCGAGCTTATACATCTATGGTGTAGGGGCAACCCCCGGCACCCGCGTCTGGCCTGTTCGCGACGGACAGGACGGGGGTGTCATCATCCTGCCTAAGACGGGACAGACCACCAGCGCCGCAACTGGCGACGACGGGGCGCTGCAAAAAGGCGCAGCCTGGCCGTCTCCGAGGTTCACGGACAACAACGACGGAACGGTCACGGATCACCTGACCAGCCTGGTTTGGCTGAAAAAGGGGACCTGTGCCGTGCAAACCAAGACATGGAGTGACGCGTTGACCTATGCCGTCGGCATGGCCGAGGGGCAGTGTGACCTTGCCGACGGGTCAAAAGCGGGCGATTGGCGATTGCCAAACGTCAATGAATTGCAGAGCGTCATTGATTGGAGCAAGTCCGGTCCGGCACTGCCAGCCGGTCATCCCTTCACGGAAGTGGCATGGAATCGTTACTGGACCTCGACGAGCATCGAGAACCTGCCCGGCAGCGCCTGGCAGGTTAACCTGAATAACGGTGGGGCCTTCCCGGCCAATAAATCGTACGAACTTTCCAATGCCTACGCCTGGCCCGTGCGCACGGGTCAGGAGACGGCCGTCAACCGTACCCTGACCGTCGCCAAGGCCGGCACGGGCGCAGGTACGGTGACGAGCGCGCCGGCCGGCATAGACTGCGGTGCAAACTGCTCGGCTGCTTTTGCCGCAGGGGCGCAGGTGACGCTCACGGCCACGCCGGCCACAGGATCCACCTTCGCCGGCTGGAGCGGCGGAGGCTGCTCCGGGACGGGTATATGTACAGTCACGCTCGGTAGTGATGCCGCCATCACGGCGACTTTCCTGCTCGCTCTACCAACAGTGGCCAACGCCGGCCCGGGCAAGGTAGTCTTCGACAAGGCGCTCCTCGACGCCAGCGCCTCGCAGGGAAACATCGTCTCCTATCAGTGGACGCTGACGCACCACACCAATGCCGCTTACAACCGTACGGCGACCGGGCAAAAACCTAATATCGCCGATCTCCAACCGGGTTTTTATGATGTCCTCCTGACTGTCACCGATGCTGCCTCCCAGACGCAAACTGCAGCCACTCTGCTGGCCGTAGCGGGCCCCTGGGATATAAATGCAGACGGCAAGCAAGGTTTGGCAGAGATTATTTACCTTCTGCAGTTACTGACAGGGATGAAGCCTTAAGCCGGACTGGATCGGAGAGCGGCGCCATTTAAGTCGCTCTCCAATCCAGCAAAAATATGGGTCTTGATATTTAAAGTGCCCGGGCTTTTGGCCTTTTATGCGTATGTTTTCAAATATGTAACTCCTCGATACAATCAGCCAATTCCTTTAGTGCAATTAACACAAGACCGTGCATCTTGAGCGCATCTGCCACTTGTGATACTTTGCTGACAAGCATCACCTTGTTAGTGACTCGTTTAAACCGGAATACCCATAAATAACATTATAAATGAGAAAACTGGCATTTCCTGCTTTGGCCTGTTTCGCTAAATGCGGCTTGACAAAAGTCTTGTCCAGTCCTATAGATGGCGCGCTGTTTGGCTTTATTTGTTAAATATTTGAGATTATGGGGCAACTCGAAAGAAGAACAGGCAAATTACATCACTAAAAAAGTAACAAGGTCAGGGAAAAATTCACGGAAGGTTAAAATTATGATCCAGGATAAAATACGAACGCGCTTTGCCCCGTCTCCAACGGGTTATCTCCATATCGGCGGCGCCCGGACTGCCCTTTTTAACTGGCTTTTTACAAGGCGGTGCAACGGCACTTTTGTTTTGAGAATAGAAGACACCGATCAGGTGCGCTCCACGGATGAATCGACGCAGGCGATTCTGGATGCGATGCGTTGGCTGGGGCTGAACTGGGATGAGGGGCCATATTTCCAGGCAGAGCGGGTATCTATTCACCGGCAGATGGTGGAAAAACTGATCGACGAGGGGAAGGCCTACTACTGTGACTGCACCCCGGATGAGCTCGACGCAAAAAGGAAAAAAGCCCTTGCCGAGGGGAGAAAACCAAAATACGATGGCGCGTGCCGGGAGCGGGGGTTGAAAAAATCGTCCAACACGGTCGTGCGGTTCCGCTGTCCGGAGGTAGGCGTCACGGTTGTCCGCGATCTGATCAAAGGGGCGATCTCATTCAATAACGATGAACTTGACGACCTGATCATCGAGAGAGCGGACGGGTATCCTACCTACAATTTCGCAGTCGTCGTTGATGACGCGCAGATGGCAATCACCCATGTCATTAGGGGTGACGACCATGTCAATAATACGCCCAAACAGATACTGCTCTATGAGGCGCTTGGGTACGATATCCCGCTGTTTGGACACGTTCCGATGATTCTCGGCTCTGACAAGGCGCGTCTGAGCAAACGGCACGGGGCGACGTCGGTTATGGCATACAAGGATATGGGTTTTCTCCCCGAGGCCCTGGTGAATTATCTCGTCCGGCTGGGCTGGTCGCACGGCGATCAGGAGATATTTACGATAGAAGAGCTCATTCGCGAGTTTTCGCTGGATTCGGTCGGCAAATCGCCTGCCGTTTTCAACCCGGAGAAACTCCTCTGGCTGAATCAGCATTACATAAAAAATTATCCCCAGGAAAAGCTCCTCGCAGCGGTGACACCGTTTTGGGCTGAAAAAGGCTTTGATCTTGCCGATGGCGAATTTGTCCGCAAGGCGATGGAAAACCTCCGCACCCGGTCGCGGACGATCGTGGAGATGGCCGATTCCGGAGCGTTCTTCTTCAAGGATGAGGTGGAATACGAACCAGCGGCGGCGGAGAAATTTTTGACGGCGGAGTATTTGGGACATCTGGAGGCGGTAGCCGAAAAGCTTCCCGGCGTTGCCGATTATACAAAAGACGGCATCGAGATCTTCCTCCGGACACTGGCCGAGGAGCGGGGAACAAAGCTCAAGTGGCTGGCCCAGGCATTGCGGGTTGCCCTGACCGGAAAAACGGTAAGCCCCGGGATAGACGAGATTATGGCAACCATAGGCAAACAGCGCGTCCTGGGAAAGATAAACAAGGCGGTCGATTACATCAAGGCCCGCAGGTAACTGATCAACTTTGATCTTGACAATTTGCCATTACTCAATTAGAAAGCACCTTCCACACGCGGTGTTGCCGCAGGGACGGTTGGCTGGTTTTTTGCTTATAGCCCCGCGTGTGTAACGATAATCATAAACCATGGTCCCATCGTCTAGTGGTTAGGACGCTGGCCTCTCACGCCGGAAACCGGGGTTCAAGCCCCCGTGGGACTACCAAACCTCTTTAATTTCAATATATTGCAAATTTCAATTTCCCGTCGGATAAAAACTTGGTTAGCCGGTCGCCTAAGAGCTCTCTTTTCGAACGCCCTTCAATATAATCCGCACTGCAAACCATATAAACCCCCATGCCCGGTGCGGGCTCAACGAAGCATGAAAATCCCCCCTTACCCCCCTTTGGTAAAGGGGGGATGGGGGGATTTTCATACAAAGGTAATATGAATAGATCGGAATGTTGAGCTGAGGTGCATTTGTTGAGTGCAGGGTATGATCGGGTTGGATCTTAATGATTGAATTAATTGACGGCTTTCAGACGGCTTTTTCTTTCCAAGACGTGATCTTCTGATTCCGCTCCGGGAATTTTCCCGAGCAATCCGGCGCCATAAAAGCATCAGCTCGAATTTGTTGTCGAAAATTATGGCGTTGATCCTTTAGGATGTGAGAATCCTGCGTGGTGATTCATTTCCGGATGCTTCCGAGCAGCTCATCGGCGATGCCCGGATTATCGAGCCGCATGATGCTCTCTTCTGCGCGGCCGAAGCTCAAAAGGTTGACGCTTCCGTACCAGACGATTTTCTGATCGAAGACAGCAAATTTCTGGTGGATGTTGGATTTGAACACCACTTGGACGCCGACTGTGATCAGTAATGCCAATGCCTCCTCCAGAGCTGGACGGTCCTTCTCCTTGAAGTCGGCTGCTGGTCTTGTGACGACAACCACTTTCACCTTTCTGTCTTGGGCAGCGCCCAGGAAGGGCAGCATCTGCGACACGCGCCTTTTCGTGACAAACGGACTGACAATCAGGATCTCCCGCGCCACGTTCAACAGGTCGTTTTTGTAAACCGGTAGGAAGGTTGTGTTGTCGAAGATGACGTCCGTCGATTCACCGGGAACGCTTTCCGCCCTCGCCCTGTATCCGATCACGGCGTATCCGGCCAGCCGCTTGTGGTACATTTTCTCCAGCATGGGGACATGGATGTCGATGTAGTCATAGATTCGGACCTCCCGCTTGTTTTCACAGAGCCGGTGAAGTCTGCCCGCATATTGCTGGAGCGTTCCTTTCCAGGAAATGGGCATGGTCAGAAACAGCGTATCCAGGCGGGGCTCGTCAAATCCCTCGCCAATGTATTTCCCGGTCGCGATCAGAGTCAACGGCCTGTCGACGGGCATCGCCGCTATCCTGGCCAACGCTTCCCGCGTCACTTTCGCCCCTTTGCCGCCGGTCAGGGCAATCACGTCGGGAATCTGTTCCCGCAATTTTTCGGCCAGCAAAGCCACATGCGCAGTTCTTTCCGTGAGAACCAAGGCATTGCCACCGTTTTGATAGCACCGGAGAACGTCCCCGGCAATCCGCTGATTTCTCGGCTCGTTTTCGGCAATTGCGGTGTAGAGTTGCTGGATCGACGGTTCCTTCCCTTCCGCTTCCAGCGGCGCCCTAAAGTTGGTCAAGCGGGGAATAACATAATGGTCGAAGGGTCTTTTTTCCGCCTGCTTTCTCGCGTTAACCCGGTATCGGATCGGCCCACAATGCATGAAGATGATGGGATGACGGCCATCCTGCCGCGTCGGGGTGGCCGTCAAACCATATACATATTTTGCGTGAACGCCCTTGAGTATCTGTTCAAAGCTGAACGCCGGGACATGATGGCATTCATCAACGATCACCATGCCGTAATTCTTGATCCACTCCTTGACCTCGCCGCCGCTGTTCAAGGACTGCATGATCGCGACGTCGATGATGCCGCTCGGACTGGCTTTGCCCGCCCCGATCCGGCCAATCAGGCCTTGCTTCCTTTTACGTCCCCTCTTTTTCTCCAAAACAGGCAGCGCTTCATCGATCTCCAGAAACTCGTTCAGTCTTGCCGCCCACTGCGAAAGCAACTGCCGGCGATGCGTCAAGACCAGCGTGCTGACCTTTCGTTCGGCAATCAGCTTCGCGGCGATGACCGTTTTGCCGAAGGCCGTGGTTGCCGCAAGAACGCCGGTATCGTGTTTTAGCATCTCTTCGGCAGCGGGGACCTGTTCATCTCTCAGGTTTCCATTGAATGCAACATTGATGAGCTTTCCCGGACAGGTATGGTCCGTCCATGCAGCCTTGACGCCGACCTCGTCGAGCAGGCCCGCAACATCCACTTCACAGCCTCTGGGCAGGCACAGGTATGCAGGGGTTTCCTCCGAACACGACATAATCGGCGGCTTGCCAAAGGTCGGCAGGCGCAACGCCTGGGCTTTGTAAAATTCCGGGTTTCTGAAGGCGGCCAATCTTTTAAGCGCATTCAATCCCCGCTGGGGGACCCCCTCTTTTTCAATGTAAAGCATGTTTGCCCTGACTATCCTTACCTCTTCCGAAAAATCGTTTACGGACCATCTTATCCGTTTCGACTCCCACGGTTTTTCGGTTTCTTCTTCTTCGTCCTTCCGGAGCGCTCCCAGTTCGCTTCCCGGGCTTAACCGTGGAATCAATCCCGCAATCCCGACTTCTGACAATTTTTCGATATTGGCCAAAAACCCCCACTGATCTTCATAAGGATTAAAGTTTTCATCCAGAAAGACGCTATGGCCGTGTTTCCTGGCCGCCTTCTGGAGGGGAAGGGCGATCAGGTTTCCGAAGCCGCCCTTAGGCATGATGTCTTGATTGGGAAAGAATCGGTCGTAGGAATTGAAGGTCAGTTCATGCCTGCGGTTCATGGCGCAGGTCAGCAGGGCAAAACCGAACTTCCGCGCCAGACTCGCGGGGATCGGTTCTTCAAAGAAGAACCAGGCATGCGCCCCGTTTCCGGAACGGGAACGCTCCAACGCCACGGGGGCGTCGAAGGCAGCGCAAACTTCCCTGAGCGTGGCACAGTCCTGTTGCCAGCCCTCGTCGTCAAAATCAATCACCAGAAGGTGGCACATCTCATCGCGGCGCAGGGGGTAGAGGCCGGCGACGATATTTCCCCGCAAATGCGCCTCGATCACCTTCCCGTCCAAGGCTTCGTAGGACTGATTCCGACAGTCGAAACATTTGACCGCCGGTTTCCGGCAGAGGCCCGATTTCCATTCGTTCCGGCAAACCGGCGCATACCCCGCAATGCCTTCCCGGTTCTGCCACCTCTTGGCGTAAACATCCTCCCGCCCTTTGAACAGCGACATGAACAGCCGGATTTTTTCCGCAGGATCGGATTGGGCGGGGATTCGTGGAAGCCGGTTTTCCACCGGGGATTCGTGAATAAAAAAAGATAGCGGCAAGTCGCTTTGGGAATCATGATGTGGATTCAAGCTCGATGGTTCGGTGATCCCCAATCTTTGCTTCAGGATTTCATTCTCTTCCCGTAACGCCGTGTTTTCGGAGAGCAATGCCCGCCATTTTTCCAACAACTCATTGACATTCACAACAGCAGCCCTTCCACGATCAGTTGTCCCAAGAGGCTTCTCCCGGTACGACCAGGCTTTCCTTACCTGTTTCGGGATTCGTTACGACCCGAAATGCCTCGGGCAGTTGCTGGTAGAACTCACGATGGAGGTAACAGAGAAATTCCCTACCGGTCATTTTGACTTCCCGTTCTTCCCGTAATTTCTTCTCCATATCCTTCTGGGCGGTGATATGGGCAACGCTTTCCATCTGAAGAGTGCGCTTGGCCGGTTCGGAATCATATCGTTGATGCATTTGTCTTTCCTGAAAACTGCAATCATTATCGCCTTATCCTGGGATGTTAAGAGTATGGTGATGGGGAGACACGGACACGTTGGCGATTATGTGTGCGGATTAGGCAAGATTGAAACAAACGGCATCGTCGGCCGCCGTCACAAAGCTTTCACAGGGGCTTTAAGTGAGCGAGCGCGTTTGATGAAGGCGATATCGAAGGTATAAAAAGATACGCCTTCCGGACTCGATGCCAGATGCAGGGCGTCGGCGAAAGCGATCCCCTTTTCATAATAATCGATCGCTTTCTCCAGTTGATCCGGCATTTCTGCCTGCACGTTGGGCAAGCCGAGGATCTGCTGCAAGGCCCGAATGATGGCCGCCGCGGAGAGCTCATAGGCGGCGCGCAGAACCCACTCCAGCTCAAGGAGCGTTGTTTTTGCGACAAAGATTTCCTCTTCTCCGGCCAAAACAGCCAAGGCCCGCTTGGCCTGATCGGGTTCGTCGTTGGTAACGTAACGGACCCAAACATTGGTGTCCAGAGCGATCATGCCGTTTTTCCTTTCCGCCAGCGTTTGCGGATATCCCCATGAATCGCCTGCTCCATGTCCTGCACATTGATGACGGGTCCCTGGTAGCCGGTGCAGCCAAGTCCGTCCTCAGGATGGGTAAGCGGAAATGTCCGATTAGGTTTAAGAATGATGCCGGAGGTTATCTCCTCGACAATAAACCGGGTGCCCGGCCGCCATCGGCGGCTCTCCCGAAGGGATTTGGGTATGACGATCTGGCCTTTGCCGGACAGGGTTGTGGTAATCATGGCCACCTCCTGGGTGTGTAAGATTCGGTAAGACGAAAAATAGCAGCTATTTCATTGAAGGTCAAGCAATATCTTAGGTCAAAGTAAAGAAATTTCCCTTGACATTCCCTGGGGATATGCTTACGAATCCAAGCAGGTTCCCGATATTGAATACTATCTGTAAAATACTGATCTTGAAAATATTAACTTATTATGACGGAGCACCTTTATCTCAATTATCGACTCGAAATCTCCTGCGCCTTTATTGAAAACTGGGCAGATGAAATTGAATATCACCAGACGGATAAATAGTTCAATAAAATCAGGTGGAATACGCTCTGCTTGGGCCTCTCACACCGGAAACCGAGGTTCAAGCCCCCGTGGGACTACAAAACATATTAATGGGTTAACCAACATTGGTTGTTCCCTCTTTTGCTTGTTAATCACTTTGTGCGTCCTTTTTTCCAGAGTTATGTTTGCTGATAAATCATTATCAATTATGAAGTAACTATCACGAGACCTGATTGAGCGTGCCCATCCTTGAGCCAGCACTAATGAAAAAAGACAAATTCACGGCATATATACTGGTTGCCATTCAGATGATTTCCATTATCTTGATTTTGGCAACCGGGCGGCCTTTGGCAAGCGGCATTCCTCTGCTGATCATTGAAATTGCCGGCATCTTGCTTGGGCTCTGGGCCATTGTCATTATGGGCAGGACGACTAACATCAACATTGCTCCGCTGGTAAAACAATCGGCCCGGCTTGTCACAAACGGCCCTTATGCATTAATCAGACACCCTATGTATTCATCGGTATTGCTCACGATCTGGCCGTTGATCATCGATCAATACTCACTATTGCGCTTGATGATCGGGTTGATCTTGACGGTCGATTTAATCGTGAAACTGCTGTTCGAAGAAAATCGCTTGCGGGAGCACTTTGCGGGTTATGAAATCTATAGAAGGCAAACCAAGATGTTGATCCCTTTTGTCCTCTAACCGAATATCCAGGGTAAAATTCAGTATAGGTCACGCCTGACGGGATGCCGCATCTTTATTGGCGGCGTTATGAAGGAGCGGCTGGGGTCGTTTGGCTGAAGACCACCCCTCTTCTTTGACGCATACGGCTGAATTCTCAAAGACAGAAGCGGATCTTTACATAACGCAGCCACAGCACTCTTGCGAAGATTGTTTCTCTTTGCTGCCCAATGCCGATAATACCGCGTTTGTCTGATTCAGGGCATTCGTCGTCTTAAAGATTCTAAATCTTTAATAACAATGGCATTTCGTGATGTTGACACACAGCCCCTATCGCGAAGTATTCTTAATTCTTTATTTATGCTCTCCCGGGAGACGCCGAGGATGTCCCCCAATTCCTGCTGGGAGATCACCACCGAGCATGATTCTGGATGATTTTCATAAGGAGATTGCGCCGCCGCCATTTCGACAAGCTTTTTTGCCAGCCGCGCCGATAAATTGAGGAAGCACATCTCCGCCAACTGGTCGTCAGTCTTGCGCAATCTCACGGAGAGGGAGTAAAGGATGGCGCGGACGGCATTTTCATTATTGCCCAGGAAAGAAAGAAAATCCTTGCGGTTCAGTGCATAGAGCTGAGAGTCCTCGATCGCCACCGCATTGGCCGAACGGGGCAGGCCGTCGAGCAGCGCCATTTCGCCCAGAAATTCTCCTGGGCCAAGAATCGCCAGGGTAACCTTCTCCATTCTTCTTGATACGGATATTTTTATCCGTCCCTGCAGTATGATGTAAAAAACCGTTCCTTCATCGCCCTGGCGAAAGAGGAGTTCACGCTTTTCGATGCTTTTACGCCTCAGGAGTCCGGCCAAAAGTTCCCGCTCCGCCTCGGTCAGCGAGGCAAATAAGGGGATATTTTTAAGGATATTGATCAGCGCAATCAATTGCTCACCTCATCTGTGAGGAACATCACACAGTGAATGTGAAGAAGTTCACATATTTAAATGAAATCACCATTGACTATAGGATAATTCATCTTTATTCTATAGGCAAGGAAATTTACCAGGAAAGAAAAATATACCAAGCCCTATGAACATGATAGTTTTTATCAATACGACAAGGAGGTGCGCTGATGAGACCGGGAAGCAAAGGGAAAAATGTCCATGGGTTTACGTTGGTTGAGGTCGTAATGACAATTTTTCTGATTGTCGTGGCCTTTATGGGGATTGCTTCGATCACAACGATGGTCATAAACGGCAATGCCTCCAGCAAGATGTCAACTACCGCATCCGCTCTGGCGAGCGCCAAGCTGGAAGATATCAAATCCAGGGATTTTTCTGATGCCAGTCTCGCTGCCGGGGTTCACACGGATGTCGGAAACCCGCTCCTGGGAGTTTATTTACGTTCCTGGGAAGTGACCGATACGATGGATGCAGCCAATGCGAGCGTTACATACAAAACCATTACCTTAAGGATGACATGGAATGGGCAGAACAGAGCCCGCAGCATGTCCTTGAAAACCATCAAGACTGCGTCAATTTAGCACGGGAGGTTCCCTATGAATACAGATAACGGCGCCGCAAAGGGTTTCACCCTCGTAGAAACAATCATTGCAATGGCGGTCGGGATGATCGTTCTGGCGACGCTTTACAGCCTGTTTTCAGCGCAAAACCAGGCTTTTAGCGTCCAGGAGCAGATAGTGGATATGCAGCAAAATGCCCGCAGCGGCATGGATCTAATGTTGCGGGATCTGCGGATGGCGGGCTATAATCCTGAGAAAATAAACTCCTGGATTAGCGGAACGAAGCCTGGTCTTACCGGCGCGTCTTCAGATTCCGTCAGTTATGCAGCCGATCTGAATGCCAATGGCGACACAACGGCCACCAGCTCCAACCCGGCAGAAAACATCACTTACGACATGTATAATGAGGGTGGCATCTCTTATCTGGCCAGAACGGCAAACGGGTTCAGGAGAGCAGTCGTCAGGAACCTGGAATCCTTGGCCCTTGCCTACTATGATCAAGCCGGCAATGAGTTATCGGCAACGCCTTCCTTAGCGGCTGTCCGGAAAATTCGAGTGACAATTACGACCAAAACGGATCTGCCTGATCCTTATTATTCCGATTCCACCCACGGCGACCACTATCGGCGGTACAGCCTTGCCTTTGAGGTAACGCCGAGAAATTTAGGATTATAGATTATGAAAGCAGACAAACTGTCAAAACAGGATGGATTTATCCTCGTAGTGAGCTTGCTCATGCTGGCAGTTTTAATTGTCATTGCCACTGTAGCTGTAATGATGACCACGACGGATATAAAGCTGACCAGCAGTTTTAATGCCAAAAAAAAGGCCTTTTATGCCGCCGAGGCGGGCGTGGAGGAGGCAAGGGCCCGCATGCGTCTAGGCGCCGCCAACCCCATCAATGATAATCATCCGGGGGAAACCGCCTGGTCGGCTTATATAGGTTTATCGACCCGAGCGCAGAATATGGGGTATAACAACTTGAACGCCATGCATATCCTGGTCCCCAGTGAACAGCCGGACATGGATTATGTTGTCAAGATCGTCCACCAGACGGATGGCTCCGGCAATATCCTCTACTGGGGCGATGCCAATCAAGACGGCGTCAATGAACGCACAGCGACACCCGGCCCCGGCCTCCGGAATATCTATCTGGTGAGCAGCGAGGAAACCTATGCCAATGCAACCCGAAACATCGAGGCGGAAATGGCCAGAGTGCCCCCTGTCAATACGCCGGCAGCGCTGTATGTGAATGCGGCGACGGCGGTTAAGGGATCGAGCACCCATATTATCGGCACGGATGCCTGCGGAGGAACTGACTTGGCAGGCATCGCAAGTTCCAAGCCTGACGGGACCATTGCCTCCAGCGGTAGCCCAACAATTATTGGCGCCCCCAGCATAACCTATGGCTCAACGGTCATAAATGTCGCGAATATGATCAACACCTATAAAGGCATGGCCAATTTTTCCTATGTTGTAAACAACGCTAGCCATACGGCCTCGACGACGCCCGGCCCCGGTCAGGGTTGGGGTACGCCCATCGCCGGAGCGGATTTGCAATCCCCCTCATCCTGCAACGTTCACAATATCGTCTATTACAACACGGAGGGCACGGACATACAGCTAAGCGGCGGCGTTTCCGGTTGCGGCATGCTGCTCGTGGAGGGGAATCTGAAAATGGTCGGCGGTTTTTCCTGGTATGGCCTGATCTTGACTACAGGCTCCATGACCCTTCTGGGCGGGGGCGACAAGAATATTACGGGGTCCGTGCTTTCCGGCAGTTCCGCTAGCAATGCCGAAGATGATGTCATCGGCGGCAATACCAATATAATCTATTGCAGCTCGGCAGTACAGGATCAGACCAACTTCCTGCCCTTGCAGCTTCTTAGCTGGAAGGACAAGCCTGTCCCCTGATAAATATGCAACTATTTCGCTTTTCATAGAGGATTGCGCGGATAAATTGACTGGTCTGGCGCTGAAGTAACTTGGCGCAGCGGGGCATAAACGCTGATTGGCACAGCACAAGCAACGGCTGATTCCGACCTTTTGTGTCAATATCTTTTTGCTTTTTCGAAAACGATTCCCTTCATCACAGCTTCACAAAACGGTCATTGTTTTGTAACAATAATTTGTTATAATCCACGGAAGTCAGAAGAGACTGGCTTTTTGCCGACAACGTCCAAGTGAGACTTCACAGATAACATGAGAGAGCCAATTGCAAAACTCCCAACGCTGTCATTCCCGCGACGCTTTCGGGAATGACAAATGGTTTTGCAATTGCCTCACAAGGGAGAAACAATGGAAAAAGAAAAAGTCCTTTTTGTATGCGTTCACAACAGTGCCCGCAGCCAGATGGCCGAAGCCCTGATGAATCACCTGTGCGGCGACCGTTTTGAGGCGAAAAGCGCCGGACTGGACCCGGGATTGCTGAACCCCCTTGTCGTCACGGCAATGGCGGAGATCGGCATCGACATTTCCGGGAACAAGACCAAAGGCGTTTTTGACTTCTTCCGGACGGACGAGCTGTTTTCGCTAGTAGTCACCGTCTGTGACGAGGCCAGCGCCGAGCGCTGCCCCCTTTTCCCCGGCATCTCCAAGCGCCTCCACTGGGGGTTCCCCGACCCATCCCAGCTTTCCGGCACACAGGAAGAAAAGCTGGACGCCATCCGCAAAATAAGAGACGACATCAAAAACAGAATCATGGAGCTCTGCGCAACACGCTGACGGAAAAACACAGCCACCCTTTCCATCAGGCTATGCGCGCAATGCCCGCCAGGTGTTCTTCTGGAGGAAGCTGCCTGCAACGCCTCCCTCCATCTCCTGAAACATTTTCAGCGGGACGGCAAAGGAAAACAGATTTCTGCCGAGCTGTTTCTTCAGATTATTCCTCGCGGAGAGGTCGGTAAGGCCGACCACCGCCCGGGGATTGTCCGACTGCGCTTCCCGGTAGGGGTAAATGCCGATGGTCTGGCATCCCGCGGCATACGGGATGATCGCGTTCTCATTTCCCTTTCTCCCGTAATTGGCCAAAATTACCAGGGCGGAAAGCTGCTCCGGGTCGGCAAGAAAGATAATTACCTCGGGCTGCTCTTTTTCCAGATCCACATCGTCCAGGGATTTAAAAATCACATACCTTGCAGGAACCTGCATGATGGGCAGGTTGTTGACAAACTCCTTCGCCTGCTCAGGCGATTTAAGAAAGCCCTCGCCCTGAAGGAAATCTTCGAGCAAATCCTTCTCGACAAAGGGCGCCAATTGCCTGGCCACTGCCTGGCCAGTTGCTGATTGTTCATTCCCCGTTGACAAAAAACGGCAGAAGCATTCGATTCCCCCGGGAAAATTAAGGTACTGGTTGCCGAAACCCAGACCGATTCCCCCTCCCCAGCAGCCATATGTTTTCTCATCGAAGGCTGCCGCCTTCCCTTTAGCCGCGCTGGCCAGCATCCACATGACGCAGCCCCATTTGCCTTCCTTAAATCCCAGTGAATCCGCCTGTTTTTCGTCAGCCCAGAGAATGGCCACGGGGGGATATGCCAGTTTCAGGGCAGCCGCAATTTTGCTTTCCATCATCCATTTCTCCTTTCTCATAAAATTCCCGTTCTGAAAGCCCCTCCTGACCACGGTGAATTTGTTCTCCGCACAAGTATTAAAGCAAGCATCACACCGCTAATAATATTGAATTTACAAACGAGCCAATTGCAAAACTCCCAACGCTGTCATTCCCGCGACGCTTCTGGGCGGGAAAACGAAGTTTAATGTTCATAATCCAGTTTTTAACTATTTGAAATCATGGATGCCCGACAAAAACATTGTGTACATTAAGCTCCGCTTTCGGGCATGACACGGAGTTTTGCAATTACCTCAAACTATTGGGCCATAGCGGAAGAGGCCACGGCGGCAATGATCGCGGCGCCGATGCCCGATCCGTCATGAACAGCCTTAATGCTGATTCGGGCC
>JALNYO010000048.1 GCA_023229765.1 Syntrophales bacterium
GCTTAATGTTCATAATCTATAAGTTCCCGAAAAGACCAGATTCCCGTTTTCACGGGAATGACAATTAACAACATTTCGGGAGAAATTCAAAGATCTCAGGTGATAGTCTTTCTCCCGGTCACAACGTAGGAAACAATTTTTCATCTGAAAATCCCACCCTTCAGCTCATTGAATTCAACTTCCCTCCCCTTGAAGGGGAGGGTAAGGGTGGGGATGGGGTCGCCCTGCAATTTCCATCCCCCTTTGTGACGACAGGCCGTCATGAAAGTTTCTCTTATGTATGCGCGTCCGCGTCGTCGGAAACGGGAAGCAGCTCCAAATTTTTCAGCCCCATGATGAAAATCAGCCCCATCAGCGCAAAGATCCCGACAGAAACCATCATTTCCACCGGGGAGGGGAAAAATGTCCCCGCCATTCCCCAGGTGCCTTCGATATGGCCCGGATAAAGCGGCAGCGGCTGGGCGGTCCCCGGCACCACCAGGGCAAAACGCTCGCCGAAGATGCCGACGACAACGAAAAACGCGGCAGTGAGAACCCATTTCAGAGACTTGCGCGTGCGGGGATTTATTAAAATAATCATGGGGATCACATAGGCGCAGACGATTTGCAGCCCCCAGAATATCCAGGCAAACGGCCCCGTCAAAAGCCAGATCACCGCGTCGCGGTGCGGCGGGTAAAAATGGGTCAGCTTGTCAATAAAAACCAGCAGCGTCAAAAAGGCGATCAAGGCCAAAAGCAGCCGGCTCAACTGAAAAATGATATCCTGATCGAACTTCCGCCCGGTAAACTTGAAGACAAAATATATTGCCAGGATGAGGAGCGCCAGACCGGAGACCATCGCCGCCGACAGAAACTCCAAGGGCTTGATCGGGGAGTAGAAGATGGGGCGGGTCGCAATGAAGCCGAAAATCGCCCCTGTGCCCATGTGCACCAGCGACGCCCAGCTTACCGCGACAATCCCCATGATTTTTGTGACTTTCTTGTTCTCGGCAAAGATAAAGCTCAGGTAGATGAGGCTGATCAGGAAATAGCCGCCATAGAGAATCCCGTTGATCGCGAACATCGAACGCATGTTGTTCATCACGAAAAACGCGAAAAGACGCCAGCTCTTCTCCGGCCTGCCCAGGTCGAGGACGATGCCGAGCATCGCACCGAGGATCAAGACCAGCGCCATAAAGACCGCAAGCCTCGCGATCGGCCGGTACTGCTCTTTTCCGAAGACATAGGTCAAAGAAGAGAGGATAAGGGAGCCGGCGCTCAGACCGATCAGATAAATCGCGAGGATGATCGGCATCCCCCAGGGTACGACGCTGGAGGAGCCAAGCGTGTTATGCCCCACTATGTACATGATAAAGAACCCGGCAACCCCGACCAAGCACAGGGCGATCAGCGCCCATTGCAGTATCGCAAAGTTACTTGACCGGCCTTCCATTTTGCTGAATGTTAATTTATGCACATTAGACTCCGTTTTCATCGGAAACTACCTCATTTAGGTAAATAATAGACTTTGGGGTGCGTGGAGAGCTCTTCCCGGAGCTGGAAGCTGTCCCGCGACGCCAGCGTTCGGGACACATTGCTTTTCGGATCGTCCAGATCGCCGAAAATCCTCGCTCCGGAGGGACAGGCCTCGACGCAGGCGGGAACGACCTCCGTGCCGATCTTCTTCCCCTCTTTCAGACCCTGATCGATGCGGTGGAAACAGAAGGTGCACTTCTCAACCACGCCGTGGGTTCTGGTCGGAAACGGCCAGGGGCCCCATGACTTGCGATCGGGCGGAAGGTCGTGACGGGAGTACTCCTTTTCTTCCTGCTCCTTGCCGTTGAAGTTCCGGGCCCCGTAAGGACAGGCGACGATGCAGTACTTGCAGCCTATGCATCTTCTGAAATCCTGCACGATGATTCCGTCCGCCCTTCGATACGTGGCCTCCGCAGGACATACCGTCACGCAGGGGGCCTTATCGCAATGCATGCAGGGCATCGGGATCAGTTCCGTTTTTACCGAGGGGTACCTGCCGCTGGTCGCGGCGATCATCTTGTTCCAGAAGAAATCCCTGCGCTCCTTCTGCTCCTCGGGCGAGCCATGCGGGACATTGTTTTCCGCCTTGCAGGCGACCGTGCACGCCTGACAGCCGACACACTTGTCCAGATCAATTACCATTCCCCACCGTGGCATACTTTCAGCTCCTTATCTAAGCCTTGTAAACCTTGACCCTCGTGTTGAAGAAGGCGGACTGGCCGCTCAAAGAGTCATAATCCAACCCTGTTATTTCATTGGGATTAACGCCAATGCCCGTCTGCCATTTGCCGTAGGACCAGTGGCCCTGGCCGGTCGCCATCGCCACCACCTCCGGATGGATTCCCTCGGAAAACTTGACCTTTGCCCGGATTTTGCCGGAGGCGGACTCCACCCAGACAAAGCCGCCGTTTTTAAGCCCCAGCTTCTTTGCGGTGTCCGTGTTCATCTCGGCGAAAACCTGCCAGCCCACCCCGCACATCGGCAGAAACGCCTCCTGCGCCCACGGGTAATTCTGGCTGCCGTTTTCGACGACCATCAAGGGCTGGTAGGGGAGCAGCACGAGGGGAAAGGCGGATGCCTCTCCGAGGAACTTCGGCGCCCCGTAATGGGGCAGGAAGCTCAAGTCGCCCGCCGCCGCCAGTTTCTTCGCGGCAAAAAGCGCCTTCATATTCCCCGAATAAAACTCGAATTTCTTGGAAGGGGTGGCGAACAGCCGCTCATATTTGCGATACTCGTAATCATTCCCGATCCATACCCCCGTCTCGACAAACTCTTTCCAGGACAGAAGCGACGCGGTGCGGTATTTTACAAACCCCTCGGCGTTGTCGCCGAGGCCGGCAAATGCATTTGCGACAGCGCCACCGGTCTTTTTGGCGATTTCAAAAATTACCTCAGGAATCGGCCTGTTCTTTCCCCGCAGGGGGACAACGGGCTGCTTGAGTTTCAGCTCCGCAAAGCCGGAACCGGGAGGCGAAAAATCATACGCCCACTCTTCAAGATAGGTCGTGGCAGGCAGAATGATGTCGGCATCGAACGCCATTTCGCTTACGAACGGGGCTATATGAACGTAAAACGGGATTTTTCTGAGTGCTTCGTCCCATTTTTCCATCCCTGGGGAAAGCATGTTGAAGTTGCTGTTGAAGCCTATCGCCATCTCCACCGGGTACGGTTCGCCCTTGAGCAGCGACTCCGGAATCTGATTCGTAACCACCTCGGCCAGGGGATACTTTGCGGTTTTTCGCAAATCCAGGGCCGGCTGGCTTTTGCCCTTCTTCGCGATTCCATCCTCGGCGATCCCGGGCATCGGCGAGAATTTGACGCCTTCCTGGTAGATAACGCCGCCCGGGACATCAATGCTCCCGACCAAGGCGTTCAGACAGGCAATCGCGTAGGCGGTGTACGAACCGTTCGTCCAGTCAACCGCTTCCCTGCCGCCGATGGCGATTGCCGGCCTTGTCCCGGCGAACTCTCTTGCCATTTTGCGTATGTCGTCTGCGTCAACACCGGTAATTTTTGCAACCTCCTCCGGGCTGTACTCGTCGAGCGCCAGTTTTTTGTAGGCGTCAAACCCCGCCGTCCAGCGGCTCACAAAAGCGCTGTCGTAGAGATTTTCCCGAATGATAACATGAGCCAAGGCCATCGCCAAGGCGGCGTCCGTGCCAGGATTGATCGGCGCCCACAAATCGGATTTAGCCGCGGTCAGCGAATAGCGGGGATTGATAACGACGATTCTGGTGCGGTTCGGCTTCTCCCTGCGCATCTTTCCCCATTTGCGGAGCAGCCGGGCCAGCGGCCGGGACGACTCCAGGATGTCCGCTCCGAATGCGAGGATGTAGTTTGTGTTGTCAAGGTCGTAGGCTACATCGCCGTAACGGCCGTCAGCCATCCAGTTGCCCGCCTTGAGCGTCTCCGCCTCGAGCGCGTCCCCGGAAACTAGATTGGGCGTTCCGTAGGCCTCCGCAAAGCGGGCGATCATATCCTCGCTGCTTCTCGTGTTAAGACCACTGAACAGCAGGAGCTTGTGCGGCTCCTCCTTCTGCCGGATCGCCTGGAGGCGTCTGGCAATTTCATCGAGGGCCTCCTCCCAGGAAACGGGCTGCCATTTCGGATCAACCCCCTTTCCCTTCTGGGCGTTTGTCCTCTTCAACGGAAAATTCACCCGCCCCTGATCGTAGAGCACCTGCAGCCCCACGTAGGCGCGGGGGCACACCTTACCCTCCGAAACGCGGGAAAGCGGATTGCCGGTGATCTTGACCGCCTTGCCACCCGCCACCCGCACCTTGATTGCGCAGCGGGCGGGACAGTTGATGCAGGAGGTGTTGATCCATTTTTCGTCAAGCGGCGCGGCAGCGCCCGGAGGGACAGGATCAGAGGAGTGGGTAATGGCGGGTCCCAGTATCTGACCGGCCCCGATGGCGACGCCGGTCAAAGCCGACAGCTTGATGAAGGTTCTTCTGTTAAATTTTAATCCGCCTGGCTTTTTCTGACTGACAGCATCTTCGCTTTTCATTTGATATTCCTCGGAAATCCCAGGATTATAAACCCTCCCCCGTTGGGGTGGCGGGGCAAGAGGCAATATTTGTAAACGGTGCGGAAAACATGAGCTTTTCATGTCATCCGCACCAGGCAGGTTACGCAAGCAGTTCCTTGCACGCCTTCGTCAGTTCCGGCACTACCTTGAAGAGGTCATCGACGATGCCGTAGTCGGCGCGGGCAAAGATCGGCGCCTCGGCATCCTTGTTGATCGCCACAATGACCTTGGAGGAGCCCATTCCGGCCAGATGCTGGATCGCCCCGGAAATGCCGCAGGCGACATAAAGATTCGGGGAGACGATCTTGCCGGTCTGGCCTACCTGATCGGTCTGCGGTCTCCAGCCGGCGTCCACCGCCGCGCGGGAGGCCCCGACCGTGGCGCCGAGAACAGCCGCCAGTTCCTCAATAATTACGTAATTCTCCGGGCCCTTCATCCCGCGGCCGCCGGAGACGATGATGGTTGCCTCCGTCAGATCCACCTTGCCGCTCGCATCCTTCTGCACCTCCAGCACCTTGGTTTTTTGTTTTGCTGCATCCAGGGCCGGGTCAAATTTCACGATCTCCCCGGCCTTCGGATTCTCGACGGCGGGAAAAACGTTCGGCCGGAGAGTGGCCATCTGCGGAAAAGAAGAAATCGCTACCTCGCCGAAGCACTTGCCGGCGTACATCGGCCTCGTCAAAAGCAGCTTGCCGTCCACGATCTTCGCGCCAACGCAGTCCGTCCCCATGCCGGTGGCGAGTTTTCCTACCAGACGCGCGGAGAGGTCCCTTCCCTGGGTCGAAGCGCCGAGAAGCAGGATCGACGGATCGTTTTCCTTGACAATCTTCGCCACCGCCGCCGAATGGGCGTCGGTCGTGTAGGGCTCGAGCTCGGGCGCATCCGCCACAAAAACCTTGTCAACCCCATACTTAGCCAACTGTCCGGCGATCCCCTCGATCCCCGAGCCGCAGAGAACCGCACCTACCTCTTCTCCCAGCTCGTCCGCCAGCTTCCTTGCCGTGCTGGCCAATTCAAAGCTGATCTTGCGGAGGGCGCCGTCCCTCTGCTCTGCAACAATCCATACCCCTTTTGCCATATTTCTATCCTCCATTTATTAGGAAAATTAAATAACCTTCGCCTCTTCCCGAAGCAGTCGGGCCAGTTCCTTTGCCTTCGCCGCCGGGTCGTCCCCGCAGACTATCTTCCCCGCGGCGCGCGCCGGAGGAGGCACAAATTTGACAACCTTCGCGTTTGCCGAAGGCGTTACACCCAGGGCGGCGGCATCTTTCACGTCAACCGGCTTCTTTTTCGCCTTCATGATCCCGGGAAGCGAGGCATAGCGCGGTTCGTTGAGCCCCTTCTGGGCGGTAACAAGACAGGGGAGTTTTGCTTCGATCAGCAACTGTGCCCCTTCAATCGGTCGGATAACCTTGATGGCCCCGTCGGCATAATCAAGTTTTGTAATAATCGAAACCTGCGGAATATCAAGGAGATCCGCCAGAATCGCGCCCACCTGCCCCTGGTCGCCGTCAATCGCCCGCTGTCCGCAGAAGATGATGTCCGGATTAAGCGCCTTGAGCGCCGCCGCCAGCGCGGAGGCCGTCGTATAGGCATCCGCCCCGTCAAAAGCCGGGTCGGAGATATGAATCCCCTTGTCCGCGCCCATCGCGAGGGCTGTGCGGATCGTTTCCATTACCCGCGCCGGACCTAAGGAGATTACGGTAACTTCGCCGCCGTTTTTCTCCTTCAGACGGAGGGCCTCTTCCACCCCGTATTCGTCATAGGGGTTCATGACCCATTTGATGCCGCCCTCCTCAATGCCTGAACCGTCGGCCTTTACCCTGATCTGCGCTTCCGTATCCGGAACCTGTTTTACACATGCAACAATATTCACATTCTCCTCCTTTTCGTGATGCGCCGGGACAGTCGCTGTCGCTCTTGCGCATCCGCTAAAAAATTTGTTGCTACCCGAGGTAATTGCAAAACCATTTGTCATTCCCGAAAGCGAAGCTTAATGTTCATAATGCCTCTATCGGGAATATGGTTTTTCAAGCCGTTAGAACCAGATTCCCGCTCAGAATCGTTGCGGGAATGACAAGAATGGGGAGTTTTGCAATTACCTCACCCTTTAATTTATTTTACATTCAAACACAATCGATTTGCATCCTGCCCGTTTCACCCTCAACACCTTTACAGCCTGTTCTTGATCAGATCATTGACGACCGCCGGATCGGCGAGCGTGCTGGTGTCGCCGAGGTCCCCGATCTCGTTGGCGGCTACCTTCTTCAAAATCCGCCGCATGATCTTGCCGCTCCGGGTCTTCGGAAGCCCGTCCGCCCACTGGAGCTTCTCCGGCGTCGCGATGGGGCCGATGACATTGCGCACATGCGCGACCAGTTCCCTTTTCAGCTCGTCCGATTTTTCGATTCCCGCCTTCAGCGTCACATACGCGTAAATCGACTGCCCCTTGATCTCGTGCGGATAACCGACGACGGCAGACTCGGCGACCTTCTCGTGGGAGTTCAGGGCCGCCTCCACCTCGGCGGTTCCCATCCGGTGGCCGGAGACGTTGATCACGTCGTCAATGCGCCCGGTAATCCGGTAATAGCCGTCCTCGTCCCGGAGCGCGCCGTCCCCGGCGAAATAGTAGCCGGGAAACGATTCGAAATAGGTCGCTTCGTATTTTTTGTGATCCCCGTAGATGGTCCGGGTGATGCCGGGCCAGGGCCGCTTGATGCAGAGGGCGCCGCGGGCGACCGTTTCCTTGAGTTCCGCGCCGCTGGTATCATCTACCAGGGCGGGAACCACCCCCATGATCGGCAGCGTCGCCATCGCCGGCTTGATCGGAATCGCGCCGGGCAGCGGGAAAATCATGAAGCCACCCGTCTCCGTCTGCCACCAGGTATCGACGATCGGGCAGAGCCCCTGGCCGATGACGTTGTAGTACCAGAGCCACGCCTCCGGATTCAGCGGTTCCCCTACCGAGCCGAGAATCCGCAGCGACGACAGGTCAATCCCCTCCACCCACTGGTTCCCCTCGCGGGCGATCGCGCGGATCGCCGTCGGGGCCGTGTAAAACTTCGTCACCTTGTATTTTTCGACGATCTGCCAGAATCGGCTGTAGGTCGGGTAGTTGGGAACCCCCTCGAACATCAGCGACGTGCCGCCGTTGCACAAGGGGCCGTAGAGGACGTAGCTGTGGCCCGTCACCCAGCCGATGTCGGCCGTGCACCACCAGATGTCGTTTTCATTGATGTCGAAACCGAGTTTATGCGTGTAGGCGATAAAAAGCAGATAGCCGGCGGTGGTGTGCAGCGCGCCCTTCGGCTTGCCGGTGGAACCGGAGGTATAGAGGATAAAGAGTGGATCCTCGGCGTCCATCCACTCCGGCTCGCAGAAAACGTCCGCATGCTCCATCTCCTCGTGCCACCACAGATCGCGGCCGGGCGTCCAGTCGATCTTCCCCAGCCGCTCGCCGACCCTCTTGACCACGATTACCTTTTCGACCGAAGGGCACTCCTTCAGCGCCGCGTCGGCGTCCTTTTTCTGCGGAACGGCTTTTGCCCCGCGAAACGAGCCGTCGCAGACGATCAGGACTTTCGCCAGCGAATCCTTGATCCGGACGGCGAGGGCGTCGGGGCTGAAGCCGCCGAAGACGACGGTGTGGATCGCGCCGATCCGCGCGCAGGCCAGCATCGCAATCCCCGCCTCGGGGACCATCGGCATGTAGATGCAAACGCGATCTCCCTTTTTAATCCCTTGTGATTTTAAGACATTGGCAAATTTTGAGACCTCCCGGTGGAGCTCCCGGTAGGTTATTTTCCGCTCCTCCCCCGGCTCGTTTCCGACCCACAAAAGCGCGATCTTATCGCCCTTTTTTTCGAGGTGGCGGTCAAGACAGTTGTACGACACATTCAGCTTCGCGCCGGCAAAATACCTGACGCTGATCGGCCCCTTGCGGATGTCGAAATTGGAATCCTCAACCTTCTCCCACTTTTTAAAAAAGGTCAGATATTCATCGGCCTGTTTCGCCCAGAAGGCGGGAGGGTCGTCGAGAAACTGCCGGTAGAGCGCTTCGTACTCCTGGCGGCTTTTTATATACGATGCTTCCGTTACCCTTTTCGCCGGCGGATAAACCTGCTCCAACTGTGTTTTTTTCGCTTCTTCCATGGCATCCTCCTTATAAGGTTGTACCAGACGACAGCGTTTTGTCAAAAACACGCCCCAGAAATTCCCGGTCAAACCACGCCCTCCCCGACCGCGAAGGAAGTTTTTACGTACCCTGACAGTCAAATGAGATCACTGTTGCATGGCGATTCAGCAACCATGAACGACAGTCACTATTTGACCATAAGTCAGAAACACGCCCTATCGGCATTATCTCAAGGTCCAGCCGATGTCAAGGAATATTTCCTCCCTCAACTGCACTTCGCCGACGCTGGTTCGGGCGCAGGCTGTCACGCTGAGGCAAAAGAAAAACGTCGGCAAGAGCCCTCGGAAAAAATGTGTATCTTTTGACACACCAGCATCGTCCCGCCGTGGCAACACCCCGCTTTCGGGCGGCACGGGCCTGTTTTTGTTTTTGCCGGATGAGCGCCCTTCAGGAAAGCGCTCTTACCAAGACGAAGGCAGTAAATACGAGTGGTCCCGGGAAAAACCCGGCCCGCTTGCCGGCTTCTTTCCGGATCGTTGTGCGGCGCCGAGGGGCTATTGGCATGTCTGTTGCTTGATGTCCCCGGCAACTGTGCGCGGAGGGATTTTCCCCGCCCGTATTCGGGCTTGACAAGGCCGCAAGGCGGTGATAGTTTCCGCGCCACCGGTAAAAAATCTAATGAAAGGAGGAAACGCCCCCGATAATTTTTCGAAAAAGCGGTTTTTAAAAGGGATTTTTTCATCCCTCGCCGGCTTCGGAACCGGCTGAAGAAGAGACCGCGGCAGTAGAGGCGCAGCGTGCGCCTTTATTGAAGTTCTCCCCATGCCCGTGGGGGGTAAAAAAACAACATTCAGGAGGAAAAAAATGAAGAAGTTATTTGCAGCATTGCTCGTGCTCGGCCTGATCGTGGCCGTGAGCGGGACCGCGTCCGCCGTGGACGTAAAGTTCGGCGGGTCGTACTATGTGGCCGGCGTCTATGACAGCAACCCCAACGTGCTGGAAGACAGCTATTCCCGCGCCTTTTTCTGGCAGCGAATCCGTTTGGAGCCGGTCTTCAAGATCGCCGAAGGCTTGACCTTCACCGCGCGGGTGGACGCAATGGAAAAACAGTGGGGAAACGCCTACTGGTTTGGCGCCGATGATGAAACGTTCAGCCGGACTACAAATCCTGTAGGAGTCAACCCCAAAATTCAGGAAAGCATGGAGTGGGAACGGGGCTATGTGAATTTTAATACCGGAATCGGCGCCTTCCAGGTCGGCTATCAGCTTGCCGGCGTTTGGGGAACCGTCTTCGCCGACAGCACAGTCACCCGACCGAGAATCAAAATGACGACGAAGGCAGGCCCGCTGGTAATTGTCGCTCTTTACGAAAAATATACTGAATCCACCAATAACACCATTGCCGGCACCAACGGTCTCACGGATGCGGAAGGCGACGGCTATGTTCTCGCGCTTCTTTACCCCTTCAAGGGCGGGCAAACCGGTATCCTCAACGTTTTCCAGAATAAGGCTGATGGAAGGGTAAGTTTAGCAAATCCAAGCCGTTTAAAGCTTTACCTCTTCGAACCTTTCGTGAAGGCTACCTTCGGGCCGGTTTACTTTGAGGCGGAAGTGGATTACATGACAGGCAAGTTAGCTGAGTTCGAAGCGCCTTCTGCTGCTGCGGATGTGGATATAAGAAGCTTGGCAGCCTATGCAATGTTAAAGACCAGCATGGGGCCGGCAACATTCGGCGCCCAGGTAGGCTATGCGAAAGGCGATAGCGACGGCAATGCAGATGGCAAAAGGGAAGACCTGCTGGGCGGCGGCAACGATTGGGCTCCCGCGCTGATCCTGATGAGCCTTGACCTGAACACCTGGTCCATGGGTGGTATAAACTCTGCCAACACCACAAAAAACAATATGATACTCTTCAACGCCTTCGGTTCATACAAGCTTACTCCGAAGGTTGAGCTGGGCGCCGCTCTTACCTATGCGAAAAAGGATAAGGTAGCAGCCGGCTGGGATAAGGATATGGGAACGGAATTTGACGTCACGGCAACCTATAAGCTTTACGACAATCTGACCTATATGGTCGGGGCAGGCTATCTGTTTGCCGGCGATTACTTCAAGAGCGGCGTTGCCGCTGCGAAGGTTGACAACGACTACATCCTGATGAACAAACTGACCCTCAACTTCTAAGGGAAGGATTGTTTAGTTTCACGGGATAATTCAAGCTTGGCCCCGGGGAGCAATCCCCGGGGTTTTTTATGGGATTATCTATGCCGATTAAAGGGGTCCCCCATCAGGATTAAGGCTGGGATTATGGAATTCATCCAACTACCTTTTCTGCATTCGCGGACCAGAAAATATTGGGAGGTGCCTTTTATATGATTATCAAAGTAAGATTGCTGATAAAATACTTGACTGCAAGATTAAATATAGCTACCATGCTGTGAAAAGTAGCTACCGAAAAAGGAGGGTCGCCATGATTAGTGCGGGGATAAAAGATGTCAAGAACAACCTGAGCCGGTTTTTAGTTCAGGTGAAAGCTGGGGAAGAGATTCAGATCACTGAAAGGGGAATTCCCGTTGCCCGGATATTGAAGGAGAATTATGGAGATATGTCCATCCGCTCAGTGCTGGGGCACTTGGTTCAGAGAGGGCTGATCGCTTTGCCGAGCAGGAGCATCCGGAAAGACCGTATCCAGGCGGTAGAAGCACCGGGAAAACCAGTTTCGGAAATAGTGATAGAGGATCGGCGGTGAACGGCAGATGATTCTGTACCTCGACACGAGCGCACTGGTAAAACGATACTTCAAGGAACCTTATTCCGATGAGATCATATTCAGATGGAAATCGGCCGTACAAATCGTCACATCCTTTGTCGCTTACGCGGAAACGATGGCTTCCATAAATCGAAAGAAACGGGAGGCGGAGCTTGCCGATACACTGATCCGGGAAGCAGTGGACTCTTTTCTTCGGGACTGGGAGAGCTTTATCCGTGTGGAGGTCAGCGGCGAAATCAATGGTTACATAGATCGGGTAGTTGAAAAATATCCTCTTAGAGGTTTCGACGCAATCCATCTCGCATCGGCGCTGGCGATCCGGGAAGTGCTTCCTGAAGATTTCGTATTTGCCTGTTTTGACGACAGGCTCTCCCGCGCTGCTCGGTCGGAAGGATTGCAAACTTTTCCACCTGAAGATACAGCTGGTTAGTGCACTCAAGATCGAAACCATGGAGGTCTGAAATGCAGGTTTACACTTATTCAGAGGCCCGACAAAAATTAGCCTTTGTTCTTGAACAAGCTGAAAATACTGGAAAGATTGTAATAAGAAGAAAAGATGGTCGCACCTTTGCCCTGATTCCGGAGAAACTCCTCTCTTCCCCACTGGATGTGCCATCAATCAAGTCCAATATTACAACGCAACAAATAGTCGATATCGTTAGAGAAGGAAGAGAACGGGATTAATAAGAGAAAACAACAATGCCGATTTATGAGTATGAGTGCTTATCCTGCGGCCAGAGCTTCGAGCGGGTGATGCGGCTTACGGAAGACGCTCCCCCCTGCCCATCCTGTGGAGCTTCCCAGGTAAAAAAACTTGTCGCCCCGTTTCGGACAAACGCGTGGGCGAATTTTCTCGACGGGATGGAAAAAAAGGTAAGTCGATAAATTGGATAAATTGGATAAATTGGGGACAGCCACTAATTTCGAAGGAGCTCCCTTAAAAAAACACTAAATTTAAAGACCCCTATGGAGATATATGGCGAACTAACCGGACTGGCGCCGGCGGAAAAGAAGATGCTGGAGCGTCTGTACCAGAGGCGCGTCCCGGCGGATGTAATTGTTACCCCTGAGCTGGCGCGCCAGCTTGCAGAAATCTCCCGGGAGATCAATCGGCAGATAGGGCTGCTGCTCTCCCGTCGGGGGGAGGTCGCCTTCGTCATTGTCGGGTCGCACCACAGCATCATGATCCCCAGTCTCGACGCGTTTCGTTCTTCATCACGCCGTTTTCGAGGGCTCCGGCTGATCCACACCCACTTGAACAGCGAGGCATTAACGACGGATGACCTCGTCGATCTGGCGATGCTCCGCCTTGATCTGATCTGCGCCATCGAGGCAGGCGAAGACGGCCTGCCCGGGTACGCCCACATCGCCCATCTGATCCCCGAAAATCCGGAGGGGCGTTACTGGGAGATACTCCCGCCACTTCTTCCAGGTGCGCTCGATATTGATTTTACGTCGTTTATTGCCGCCCTCGAAGGAGAATTCGCAAAAAATCAGAAAGGGCGCCAAACTGAAGCCCGCGAGCGGGCGATTATCGTCCGGGTTGAAACAAATCCCGCTCGCGACGGCGAAGCCTCCGTCCAGGAATTGAAGGAATTGTGCCGCACCGCCGGGGTCGAGGTTTTCGACGCCGTCATTCAGCATCGTCCCCAGCTCGACCCGCGTTTTCTGATCGGCAAGGGGAAACTCTCCGATACGGTTATCCGCGCCCTGCAGATGGACGCAAACATCCTCGTCTTCGACCATGAGTTGACCGCCTCCCAGACGGGTTCCCTCTGCGATTTCACCGAGATGAAGGTGATTGACCGCACCCAGGTGATCCTCGACATCTTCGCCCGGAACGCCCGCAGCCGCGAGGCAAAAATCCAGGTCGAACTCGCCCAGCTCAAATACCGTCTCCCTCGGCTGACGAAGCAGGACTCGGGTCTCTCCCGGCTGACCGGCGGCATCGGCGGCACCGGCCCCGGCGAAACAAAGCTGGAAATTGACCGCCGGCGCATCCGCGACCGGATAACCCGGCTCGAAAAGGAGCTGAAGGACGCAGAAAAAGCCCGGGGACAACGGCGGAACCGCAGAAATAAACAGGGCATTCCGGTGATCTCGATTGTCGGCTACACCAATGCCGGCAAGTCAACGCTGTTGAACGCGCTGACAAAGAGCGCCGTCGCCTCCGCAGACCGGTTTTTCGCAACGCTCGATACGAAAAGCGCGCGCCTGCGCTTTCCACAGGACACCGAGGCGCTGATAACCGACACGGTCGGCTTCATCCGGGAGCTGCCGAAGGAACTCTTTGCCGCTTTCCGGGCGACGCTTGATGAGTTGCAGGACGCAGACATCCTGCTGCATGTAATCGACATAGCCAACCCGGCCTTCGAGGAACAGATCACGGCTGTCGAAAAAATCCTCGCGGAGCTTGACCTGGCCGGCAAGCCAACCCTCCGCGCCTTCAACAAGATCGACCGGCTTGCCGACCCCTCAACGCTCCGGGCCCTCTGCCGCCGCTTTAATGCAGTGCCAATCAGCGCCCTTGCCCCCGCCACCTTTCCCCCCTTGCTGGTCAAACTTGCGCGGATAATCAGGGACAGAGCCCCTATTTCGCTCGCGAAGTAGGGGCTCTGTCCCCGATTATCCGCGCGACCTTGCCTGGCCGCACAGGGGCTCTGTCCCTGATTAATCCTTTCCATGAAGGACGAAATATGATAGCGGGAATTCATGTTCACCATTAAAAAACAGATGATCGGGACGCTGCTTCTGGTCTTATTGACTTGCTATTCATCAATTAGCACGCTTTGGCGGAATTTTTCATCGTACCGCGAGGCGCCAGAGACTGATCCGGTTACCGTCCATGAAGAAAGGATCATCGCCCTCAAAGAATTTATGCCCGCTTCCGGAGAGGTGGGCTACATTACCTCCATTGCCAACGACAAGATATTTGCCGCCGAAAGGACATTCGCCAATGTCGAGTTTCTCGCCCAGTTTGTCTTGACCCAGTACACGCTCGCCCCCCTTGTTGTCCGCAACTCTCCCTTTTACCCGCTTGTCGTGGGAAACTTCATCGATGGCAGCCCGGCGGCGGGATTCCTGGAGGAAAACGGCCTGACACCGCTCAGGGACCTCGGCGACGGTCTGATTATCTACCGGGGGGAGAAAAAACCATGACGCCGCTTTTTGGGGTTTCCCTCCTCCTGTCTCTGGCAACCGGCTTTTTTGTGATTCGCCTCCTGCTTCCCGAACCGGCAGGAGAACGCGGCAGTCTGCCGTTTCAGCTCTTTCTGGGAGCGGGGATCGGCATCGGCCTGAGCTCCTGCGTCTATTTTCTCTGCATGGCAGCGGGGATCACCGGTCTGGCGCCGCTCCTCGATGGCGCACTGTGCCTGTTTTCCGGCGCCCTTGCCTTCTACATCCGGAGGCCGGCTAAACGCACCGGCGGAAATGCCCTGGCAGGACGCACGAAAAATGGCTTTGAAAAACTGCTGCTTACGATTTTTTCCGTTGAACTGGCGGCCTCTTGCGGGGCTTTTTTCTTTGCCTTTCTGAAGGAACCCCACGGCAGGTGGGATGCCTGGCTGATCTGGAACATGCACGCGCGCTTTCTTGCCCGCAGCGGCGAGGCGTGGCGCGAGGTATTTTCGCTGCCGATGGACTGGAGCCACTGGGACTACCCGCTTTTGCTGCCGCTTTCGATCGTCCGGGGCTGGAAATACGCCGGAGCTGAGGGCATCTACATTCCCGCAGCCTTGGCCTTTATCTTCTTTTTGCTGACGGCCGGCCTGCTGCTTTTTGCCGTAAGTCGCCGCCAAAACCTCGCCGGCGGCCTCCTGGCGGCGATGCTCCTGCTGGCAACCCCCTTTTTCATCCTGATGGGAATCTCCCAGTTTGCCGACATTCATTTTTCGTTTTTTGTCCTGGCGACAATCGTTTTACTCTTTTTACCGGAACATTTTCCAGAGAAAGGCTTCGGCACGCTGATTCTGGCGGGAATCGCCGCCGGTCTGGCAGCGTGGACAAAAAACGAGGGGTTGCTGTTTTTTCTGATCGCCGCCCTTGTCCTTGCGACGGCAACCGCCTTTAAGCGGGGCGGGAAAGCTGCCGCGGTGCGCAGCGGCTGGTTTCTGGCCGGGGCGCTGCCGATCCTGCTTTTTGTGATCTACTTCAAGATGCAGCTCGCGCCGCCCAACGACCTGGCGAGGGGGTTTGCCGCCGACGCTTCCGGTTGGTCAAAACTGACCGATCTGGGCCGCTATGGAACAATCGCCAAGGCCTTTTTCATCACCGGGCTCAACTTCACCCAGGGGCCGGTCGATCTGCGCATCGGGATGAAACTGAATTTTGGCGCCGTCAACATCCTGCTGCCAGTTGCCTGGCTCTGGTTCATGGGCGTCAACCGCGACCCCAAGAACCGGATCGGCGTCATCTGCGCCGCTGCCATTTTGCTCCTGATGCTGAGCGGCTACTTCGCCGTGTACCTGCTCTCCCCGCTTCCCCTGGACTACCAAATCGCCACGTCGCTGAACCGCCTTTATCTCCAGCTTTGGCCGTCCATTGTTTTTCTGTTCTTCATGATGGCCAACCAGCCGGAGAATGATTGGCGATATCCCCGGAAAAGTCCTGCGGCGGCCCCCCAAAGAACGGCAAGCAAAAGTTCCTCGCCCCGGCGGAAGCAATCTCTCCCCAAAGGATGAAATAAATGGAAAAAACACTCTCGGTCATTATCCCCGTTTACAACGAAAAGAAGACGATTCTTCCGGTAATCGAACAGGTTCTGCTGCTCGATTTTGTACTGGAGGTAATCGTTGTGGACGACGGCTCGACGGATGGAACAGTCGCCCTGCTCCGGCAGACAACCTTCGACAGTCGCGTCAAGCCCTTTTTTCATGACAGAAACATGGGGAAGGGGGCGGCATTGCGCACGGGATTTGCCCATGTCGCCGGGGACATTGCCACGATTCAGGACGCCGACCTGGAGTATGACCCGGCTGAGTTTCGCGAGATGATCAAACCGATCAACGCCGGCGTCGCCGATGTCGTTTACGGCTCGCGCCTTTCCGGGGGAAAACCGCAACGCGTCCACCTCTTCTGGCACAAACTGGGAAACGGGCTGCTCACCCTCTTGACCGATGTCCTCTACAACATCACCTTGACCGATATGGAGACCTGCTACAAGATGTTCCGCCGGGAAGTTCTTGAAACAATAAGGATAAAATCGAACGGTTTCTCCGTCGAGCCGGAACTGACGGCAAAGATCTGCAAAAACAAACACTGGCGGGTTTATGAAATCCCGATCTCCTACTACGGCCGCAGCTACGCCGAGGGGAAGAAAATCACCTGGAGGCACGGCGTCTCCGCGCTGTTTACACTCTTGAAGTATCGTTTTATGGATTAACCCGGAAATTTCTGGTTGACAGCCAGTCGATTCTGTTCTAAGGTCGGCCAACTTTTTTCCAGGGGAATACGATGAAAACGCACACAAAGATGACAGGGGAATGCAGGAAGCAAAGCGGACTTGGCACGGGTCTCCTGCTTGGCCTCGTCCTTCTCGGGCTGGGTCGCGCCCAGCACCCGTCGCTTTCAGGATAGAGTACTGCCCCCGACAAGTTAACGTATCCTAAGGCCATGGGTTTGAAATCCATGGCATTTTTGTTTTTGGAGAATATGCCGTCAAGATTTCCCTTCCCCCCCGGGGGAGGGAAAAGGCAGAGGAAGAGCAGGACAACAAAGATGAATTATTTTAAGGGAGAACAATATGTATGAAGTTATCTGGCATGGCCGCGGCGGTCAGGGGGTAGTCATAGCCGCGCAGATACTGGCCGAATCTGCCTATCTGCACGGGTTCAAAGGCGTCACCTCCGCCCCCACCTTCGGCCCCGAAAGGCGCGGGGCGCCGCTTACGGCCTCAACCCGCATTTCCGATACCCCGATCCGAACATTTTCGCAGATAGGGATGGCGGACATCGCCGTCGTTCTCGACCCGTCGCTGCTTGACGTGGTTGACATCACGGGCTCGCTGAAGCCGGGGGGATTGCTGATTGTCAACACCGCCAAGAGCGCGGAGGAAATCGGCAGGGAAGGCAACACGGCCACGCTGGACGCGGCGGAGATTGCCATCCGGTTTCATCTCTTCAAGGAGGGGGCGCCGATCGTCAACACCCCAATGCTCGGCGTCTTTGCCAAGGCGTCGGGACTGGTATCGCTTGCAGCTATGGAAAAGGGGCTCAAATGGAAACTGTCCGGAACGGCGGCGACCACAAACATTGCCGCCCTGAGGGCGGCCTACGAAGAGACAATAATTAGGGACAGAGCCCCTAATTATAATGGCTCTGTCCCTAATAAAGAAAGGTAAGCTATGGAAATAAAAGACGACAATATCTCCGCCATGTGCAGGCCAGCCATCGGCGAAGCGGGGCGAACCGGCGACTGGCGCGACTCAACCCCGGTCATCGACCCGGCCAAGTGCATCGCCTCGCTGAAGAAACGCCCCGCCTGTTATCTTTGCTGGCTGTACTGCCCAGAAGGGGTGGTCATCACCGGCAACCCCATCCGGATCGATCTCGACTACTGCAAGGGGTGCGGGATTTGCGCCGAGGAGTGCCCCGCCCAGGCGATTGCGATGGTCATGCACGAGGAGGCAAAACATGAGTGAAGTCAAGATTCTAACCGGAAATCAGGCAGCGGCGGCAGCCGTCAAGCTCTGTAAGGTGCAGGTAATATCGGCCTATCCGATCACCCCTTCCACCTCGCTTACCGAAACGCTCGCCGAATGGATCGAACGGGGAGAACTGAAGGCCGAGTATGTCCGGGTGGAAAGCGAACATTCCGTGATGACCGTCTGCGTCGCCGCCTCCACCGTCGGCGCCCGCGTCTTCACCTCGACCTCTTCGCACGGTCTGCTCTATATGCACGAACAACTGCACTGGGCCGCCGGCTCCCGTCTGCCCATCGTCACCTGCGTCGTCAACCGCGGCGTCGGCGCCCCCTGGTCGATCTTCAATGACCAGCAGGACTCGATCGCCCAGCGGGACACCGGCTGGATTCAGCTCTACTGCCGGGACAATCAGGAGATCATTGACACCGTCATCCAGGCCTACCGGATCGCCGAGCAGGCCTACTGCCCGGTCATGGTCTGTTACGACGGCTTCGTCCTTTCCCACACGATGATGCCGGTGGAAATCCCCAACGCCGAAAAGGTAAACGCGTTTCTGCCCCCCTACAAACCCCATACGTTTCTTTCCCCGGAAGAGCCCCGGAATATCAATCCCGTCATCTTCCCCAGCCAGAGAAGAGACGACCTGGGCATCCTCCGGGATGGCTACATGGAGTTTCGCTGGAAACTCCAGAGCGCACTGGAAGGGGCCAGGGAGATAATCGTTGCGACCAATCGCGAATACGCGGAGAGCTTCGGCCGCGACCACGGCGGGATGCTCTGGAGCTACAAAACAGACGATGCCGAGGTCTGTATCGTCGGCATGGGTTCGCTCGCGTCCGAGGCAACCGCTGCGGCCGACCTCCTCCGGGAGGAGGGAATCCGCGCCGGCGTGGTCGGCATCAGGGCTTACCGGCCGTTTCCCCGCATAGAGGCGCGCGCCGTCCTCAAAAAGGCACCGGCCATTGTCATCTTTGAGAAGAACGTCAGCTACGGATACGAAGGAGCCCTTTCGGCCGATCTCAAGGCGGCCCTTTACGGCACGGGGATAGACGCGCCCGTGCATAACTACATCGCCGGCCTGGGCGGCCGCGATGTGAAAGCCGCTGAACTTGCCGAAGCCGTCCGGGCTTCGCTTGCCGATATCGCAAGCGGAACGCGGGAACGGCAGACCTGGCTTAACTGTGTAACGGAGTAAGAAAATGCCGGAAAAACTCTTTAATGTCAATCAGAAGGAATACATACTGCCCGGGAACCGCTCCTGTCAGGGATGCGGTCTGGCCCTTGCCTACCGCTACATCCTGAAGGCCCTCCGGGAAAACACCATAATGACGATCCCCGCGAGCTGTCTTACGGTTCTGCACGGCCTCTACCCGACGACCTCGGTCAATGTGCCTTGCCTGAACTGCACCTTTGCCAGCACCGCCGCCTCGGCCTCCGGTCTCGTTGCCGGCCTCGCGGCGATGAACCGCACCGACACGACGGTGGTCGCAATGGCCGGCGACGGGGGCACCTTCGACATCGGGATTCAGGCCCTTTCCGGCGCCGCCGAACGCGGGACGGATTTCATTTATGTCTGCTACGATAACGAAGGTTATATGAATACGGGCACTCAGCGCTCCAGCGCCACGCCGATCGGGGCGCTGACGACCACCACCCCGGTGCTGACGAAACAGCAGAACAAAAAAGACATGATGAAGATCATGGAGGCCCACGACATCCCCTATCTGGCAATGATGTCCCCCTCCTACCCGGTTGACCTCTACGACAAGTTTGTCAAGGCGAAAAGGATAAAGGGAACCAGGTACATGCAGATCTCCGCCCCCTGCCCGCCCGGCTGGGTCTTTTCCCCGAGGGACACAGTCAAGCTCGGCAGACTCGCCGTTGAAACCGGCGTCGTAGTCTTGTACGAGATCGAAGACGGCAGGCTGCGTCTCACCGGCCGCAGCAAAACACTCGCGGAAAAGGGGAACCGCGCGCCGCTGGTGCAGTACATCGAAAAACAGGGACGTTTCAAAAAGATGAGCATGGAACAACTGGGGAAGATGCAGAAATGGGTGGACGGCAAGTGGAACGAATATCTGAAGCGGGCCGAAGGATAACAGACAGTTTCGGCGCCTGGCGCCGAAACTTTTCGCTTTATGAACATTAAGCTGCGCTTTTATACCCCTATTGCAAAACCATTTGTCATTCCCGAATGTCTCTATCGGGAATATGGTTTTTCAAGCAGTTAGAACCAGATTCCCGCTCAGAATCGTTGCGGGAATGACAAGAATGGGGAGTTTTGCAATTACCTACCCTTTGTGACGGCAGGCCGTCATGAGGATTTCAAACAAAAAGCTCTTGCCATGTTTCTATCCGATAACGGTCATCACGAGACGCACGCCCACCGCCCCGAGGGCAAGCGCCAAGGCGCGGATGATCCAGTTGCCGTGGATTCTGGTTGAAATAAGCGCGCCGGCTTGAGCGCCGAGCAGGACGCCCGCGGATAACAGCAGCGTGCGATGCACTCCCTGGTGGAAAGAGCCGGTCGCGATATGGGTTATGGTGCCAGCCAGAGCCATGTTGGCGAGAACAAAATGCGATGTTGCGGTGGCAATGTGGACGGGAAAGTTCAGAAGACGCACCAGCACCGGCACATGGATGATCCCCCCACCGATGCCGAGCAGGCTTGAGAAATACCCTACCGCAACGCTTAAGGAAACCCCCAGCCTCTGATTGTAGAAAAAATGGTGTTCCGTCCCATCCCTCTCGATTACCGTGCATTTTCGATGATTCGGCAAACAGGGTGTCTCTGTCCTGCCCGCGGGTCTGACGATCAGAAAAACCGCAAGCAGTAGCAGTAAAACACCGAAAATACTGTCAAAAAGACGCCTCGGAATATAGGCGGTGGTAATCGCGCCGAGGATCGCCCCCGGTATCGTCGCCGCGGAGAAGATGATCCCGGATCGATACTCTATGCGCCCCATCCTCGAGTAAGCATAAGACCCGGAAAGTGCATTGAAAAAGACAACGGCAAGCGACATACTGGTTATGGTCTCCGGCGTATAGGACGGATATAGCAAAAGCAGAATCGGAACCAGTATAAAACCACCTCCGGCGCCAATCAGGGTGCCTAAGGCGCCGATAACAAATCCCAGCGGTATCAACCAGATATTTTCCATCAACATGTTCCGTTCTCATTATTCAAGTAACGGTGCCTGGCACCGAAACTTGAATTTTTCAAAGCGCCTGCTTGACAAGCTCGGCATAGCGGGCTGAGGCGCCGCGGGCCGTCGCAATCGCCCGCCTTCCCGCTTCCCCTTTTTCGTGGAGAAGTACTGGATTATCAAGCAGCCCGCAGATGCCGGCGTAGAGTTCCTCCGCGGTGTGGATGGTTATTCCGGCCCCCGCGGCGCGCAGCAGCGTTTCCTCGTCGCGAAAATCGTCCATATAGGGGCCATGAAAGACGACCTTCCCCCAGGCGGCGGCCTCAAGGATGTTCTGCCCACCCTTTTTGACAAGGCTTCCCCCACAGAAAACAACCGTCGCAAGGCTGTATATTTGGAAGAGCTCGCCGATCACATCGACCACCAAAACCCGTTCGCCGTCCCATCTCTGCCCGGCATTGAGCTGCGACATCCTGATAAAATCAGGGAACCCGGCCCGGCGGAGCAGATCGGCCACCGCCTGCGCCCGTTCGACATGGCGTGGAACAATGCTCAGCTTAAGCTCGGGACGGCCCTCTAACAACCGGCGATAAACATCAATAATTACCGATTCTTCCCCCTCATGGGTGCTTCCCGCGACAAGGATTGCCGCGCCCGGCGCCACCCCGAGACGCCCGGCTGTCTCTTTTTGCAATTCCGGAGAGGCGGCCGCGGCGAAACCGTCGTATTTGGCGTTTCCGATAATTTTTATCCGGGCGCGATCCATCCCGAGGAGTTCTATTCTTTCGCCGTCGGCCTGGGAAATCATCCCGGTCTCGTCAAGCTCGCCGAAGACCCCCTTCCAGAAAAAACGCGTTCGCCGGTAACGGGAAAAGGAACGGGGAGAGAGCCTGCCGTTGACCATGACCACGCGAGTCCCCCGCTTGCGGCACAGACGGATGAAATTGGGCCATACCTCCGTTTCCACAGGGACAAAAACATCGGGGCGCACCTGATTGAGAGCCTTTTTCACCACGCAGGGGATATCAAGAGGATAGTAGATTAACAAGGCGCCCGTAGCCAGCTTGTCGGCCATCTGCCAGCCCGTTTCCGTGCTTACGGAAAGAATAATGCCGGCTTCGGGAAGAAGGGAATAAAGTTCCCGAATAATCGGGGCTGCCGCCGTCACCTCGCCGACGGACACCGCATGCACCCAGATCCTCGGCCTCCCCGTAAGAGATTTTAAGTCATTGGCGTGGCTCAAGCCCAACTTTGGCCCCAGTGAGCGGCGATACTTCCCCGTCAGCAGCATCTTCAGGCCATAATAGGGAAGGGCGAAAATGGCGGCAAAAAAGAGCAGCACGTTGTAGGCTAACGACCACATTTAAAACAATCACCCAGCGAACGATTAGAAAAATGGTAAAGTAAAACGTTCCCCTTCCAAAAATCAATTACCGGCCTGCCGCATATCACGGCTATCGGCGAAGCGCAAGGAAGCCGACACCCCCTTGGGCGGAAATGAGGAGTAGAGATGGCAAAGCAACTTTCAGAATTGATGAACAAACTGAATATCAAGCCATAATCATTGATTTTGCTTTCTCGGAAATTATGATATGCTTAACAACATACTAGACTAAAATTATTGCGTTTTTTGCGAGCGCTGTTATATGGGGCACACACGTGCCAATCATCGGCAGGAACGATTAACTTTTAGCAATCTGGCAATAATATCATGCTTAAAGTCCTCACTGAACTTGATATTTCCAAAGAGCGGCTTGTCTTTTATTCCGGAATCGGTCATGCCGCGAAAGCGCCGCAGTATTATGATATAAGTTACTTCAACGGCCTGCATGGCCGGGCGCTCCCGGCAGCGTCAGGCATAAAGGCGGTTAATCCCGACCTCAAGCTTATTGTTGAAAGCGGC
>JALNYO010000049.1:0-22259 GCA_023229765.1 Syntrophales bacterium
CATGGCGGAGATCGAACTCAGCGTTCTGAAAGGACAGTGCCTTGATCGCCGAATTCCCGACATGGCAACCATGCAAACTCAAGTGGCCGCATGGGAAAGAGACCGAAATAACAGTGCCAGAAAAATTTCCTGGCAATTTACGACATCGGACGCTCGGATCAAACTGAAGCGCCTTTATCCGAATTTATAGGCGTTACATGGTACTAGAAGATCTTTTGCAGTATCTGGTTCTGGACATGGGTTGGTGCTGATTTCCCATCCATCATGAGTGATCGCAATTTCCCCTTTGAAACATCCGGTCATAGGATACACGCTTCTCTTGGGGGGTGCATCAACCGCCTGTCCGAGCGAGATACCTTCCATGGCAGTAAATTCAACACCTACAATGTTTCCAGGCGGATTTGATTTGGTGAGAAGCAGGGCATCTGCCTTGATGGGTCTCCCATCATGCAGAATTCCTGCAAGTTGAACGGGAACACGTTCTTGAATTATGGGGGATGCTGTTTCGTAAGTGAATCCTTCTTCCGCAATCACTCCTATCCAATAGGGATTTCGGTACAACATAAAGGGTGATTCCACGACAGAATCGCGGAAAGAGAAGAGGCCCTTGCCTGCGTGACAAACGAACTCAGGTGATTTCATCTGCTGCCCATTAGCATGTCCATGCTCCGCATTAAGCTTGTCCCAAGAATATGGGCTTATGAATAGCGAAGGTTATTAATCCCCTCCGCCTTCGCCCGTAGCCGTTTATACGCCTCGGAGGCCAGCCAGCCAGTGACGACCTTCTGGAAGGCTGCATCATTCATGAATCGGGCGAAGATTTCCTCATTCTGGTCCATCCGCTCCACAAAGAGGGTTTCCAGGAGGTTCTTGAAGACCAGCTCAAATTTGTCGCCAGGATTGACGACGGCAGCTTGCTGGAGGGCCTCGTCGGAGGTTGCCGCTTCGATGATCTGATCGAAAAAGAGCTGGTCGGCCTGGTTGAAGTCCGTCCCGAACCTGTCATTCACGATATCGATCAGTCGGGAGAGCGCCATGGGTTCTTCACGGACCAATCCGCTACCGACTTCTGTCGGTCCGTCCAGGGCGATGCCAGCGCCTTCTTTAAGGCAGATCGATCCCTCACTGATCTTCTGCAAACGATAGTATTCGAGCCGTACATCGTCATCGAAATCATATACAGGACCCCGGCCGCGGCGCGGCAGTTTGGGGGCAAGATGGCGTAGAAAGACGTAGAGCTTTTCCAGGTCGGAATCCTGATAGGGGATGATCTGGCTCAGGAAGGCGTAAAGGTTGCGGAAGGCATAGAGTTTGCCACGCCAGAGTTCCGCCTCGTCTTCATCCTCTTGCTGGTTGGCAGTGAAGCGATCTACTGCTGGATCCAGGACGGCGTTCATGGCTTGATGGTCCGCAGGGCTTTGCCGCTGCCTCGGCTTGAAATAGACCTCACAAAACCGCTGCACTTCCTCCCTCAGATAGATGCCGGAGGTGTCCAGCTCACCCTTGATCTGATACATCCGCGCCGGGTCCACCTCTTCGCCCATCACGGCGCCTTCGTAGTACGCCTTGAAGGCCTCGCGGATATCCTCCCGGTCGTTCACGAAATCCAGCACGAAGGTGTCTTCCTTGAGTGGATGCGTCCGGTTCAGGCGGGAGAGGGACTGAACAGCCTGAATGCCTGCTAGCCGCTTGTCCACAAACATTGTATGCAGGAGTGGCTGATCGAACCCGGTTTGATATTTCTCAGCGACAAGCAGTACCTGGTATTCGGGTGTGGCGAACTTCTCCGGAAGCTCCTTCTCTTTCACGCCGTTGTTCATGATCTCTTCTGTGTAATGGACATCCGGGAGTTTGTCATCCTGCACGGTCCCTGAGAAGGCAACGAGCGACTTGATGTGATAGCCCTTCGCCTTGATATAGCGGTCGAAGCTCTGTTTGTAGCGAACAGCCTCCAAGCGCGAACCGGTCAAGACCATGGCCTTTGCCCGGCCGCCGATCTTGTGGCGGGTCACCGCCTGAAAATGCTCGACCATGATCTCCGTCTTCTGGGCGATATTGTGTGGGTGTAGTTTCAGAAAGCGCGCCAGTGCCCGTGCAGCCTTTTTCCGCTCAACATTCGGATCATCCTCGCAGGCTTTGAGCAGTTTGAAATAGGTGGCGTAGGTCGTGTAATGCCTCAGCACATCATGGACGAACTCCTCCTCGATGGCCTGTCGCATAGTGTAGCGGTGGAAGGGATTGCCGTTTCGCCCGAAGACCGCCAAGGTCTTGTGTTTGGGTGTGGCAGTAAAGGCGAAGAAGCTCAGGTTGGCCTGCTTCCCGCGTTTGGCCATGCTACGGAAGAGTTCCTCCATATCGGACAGACCCTCCTCGGCAGCTCGGCGTGTTGCCTCTTCCTTCAATGCCTCGCCCCCAAGCACTTCCTTGAGGTCGGTCGCTGTTTCTCCTCCCTGGGAGCTGTGTGCCTCGTCGATGATAACCGCACACCGGCGGGTCGTGAGCGTTCCTGTACCGTTCTCGCCCCGTTCATCGGCCATTTTGAGCAACTGCCGGGAAACGAAAGGAAACTTTTGGAGGGTGGTGATGATGATCGGCACT
The DNA here is from genome assembly GCA_023229765.1 of Syntrophales bacterium. NCBI lineage: Bacteria > Pseudomonadati > Thermodesulfobacteriota > Syntrophia > Syntrophales > Syntrophales bacterium. Next base: position 2,599 of record JALNYO010000049.1, read on the forward strand.
GCGTTCTCTAGCGCCTCGGCCAGTTGCCGCGAGCTCTCGTCGATTTTTTGCACGACGCCCCGTTTGTGCTCAAACTGGTAGATCGTATCCTGAAGTTGCTGGTCCAGGACCACGCGGTCGGTGATGACGATAACCGAGTCGTAAACTCGTTGATTGTCGCTGTCGTGCAACGAAGCCAGGCGGTGGGCCAACCAGCCGATGGTGTTGCTCTTGCCGCTGCCCGCCGAGTGTTCGATCAGATAGTTGTTGCCTACGCCCTCGTTGCGCGCCGCATCCACAAGCGTACGGACCGCCTGGAGCTGGTGATAGCGGGGGAAGATCATGGTCTCCTTCTTGACTTTGCGCCCCTCTTCTGTGCGCTTTTCCTCGATTTGCAGATGGAGGAACCGGACCAGAAGGTCGAGGAAGCTGTCACGCCGGAGGACTTCCTCCCACAGGTAGGCGGTTCGGTAAGTGCGACCATCGGGATCTGGAGGGTTTCCGGCACCGCCGTCACGCCCCCGATTGAACGGCAGAAAATGTGTCGCCGTGCCGGCCAGTCGGGTGGTCATCAACACGGTTTCGGTGTCCACGGCGAAATGGACCAGGGACCGCCGCTTAAACTCAAAGATCGGCTCACGGGGGTCGCGGTCCTGTTGGTATTGACGCTTTGCGTTATCCGTCGTTTGTCCGGTGAGCGGATTTTTGAGTTCTGCCGTGGCAACAGGGACGCCGTTCAGGCTAAGGGTGACGTCGAGAGACTTCTCCGAGTGGGTGGAGAAATGTAGTTGTCGGGTAATCCCGAGTCGGTTTGCCTTGTAGCGCTCCTCGAGTTCCGGATTGAGCTCATGCGCAGCCTTGAAGAAGGCCACCCGCAGGGTCCGGCCATAACACTTGAAGCCATGGCGAAGTGTGGTCAGGGATCCGTAGGTATCCATCCATTTGCACAGATCACCGAGAACCTGCTCCCCGGTTCGCTCCCCATGCAGCGCCTCCAGCTTTGCCCATTCCTGGGGTTGCGTCTCGCGGATGAAGGCCAACACCTCTTTCGGAAAGATCGCTCGCTCACGGTCGAAGTCTTCAGACGAGACGTGGATGTACCCGTCCTCTATGAGGTAGGATTCGATAACGGTTTCAAAGGAGGTTTCACTATGTGGTGCTGAAGTTGCAAACATCATTATCTGATCCCTTTAAAGCGTCTGCGTACGGCAATTCTGTTAAGGTGGTCCACATGCTCTTGAAGTGCATGATATATAGCGATACAGAATTCGTAAAAACGTCCAGAGGCATCTAAACTACAAATCTTACCCATGGCACGCTGGGCCTGAGCTTTTGAAATAGGATCGACACCTGCTTCGCCATAGACGAATTCCTGAATTACACGTCTTCGATCATCAGTTAGGCTGGGGTGATCAAGACAAAGTACGTTTATAGTAGTTATAGCAGCATGATCATTGCCAGCAGGTTTAATATTTCCTTCCAAGTCGAAGCAAAAATGCCTTTCGCAACTTGGATGTAACGGCGAGATGAATTCTGCGCCATCGTTTTCCCACCAGTTACCCTTCTCTTGAGCGCCATAGCGATAACGTCTGCCCATCCCTATGCATGGAAAACAGGCAATCAAGTTGTCATAATCAAGGTCGGACCCAATTCGTTCAGCTCTACAAAGGTTCTCGGGCTTAATATGTTCGATGTGAGAGTTACGTTCATCAACCCTCCGCATAGTGTAGGCACATAGCCAACCCTGCTCCTGTAACAAAGTTTGATGGAGATGCCTTTTTTCAGGATTCTGTAAGCATCGATAGTCTTCATTTGCACTACCACATACTTGTCTACGCCAAACATAATAGCTACTAGGCATACCTGCCTTTCTCACATGCTTCATTCTGCTAACAGCTCCATTCGTGCCATTCGGGCCTCTAGAACAGACCATTCAGGAAGATCAAGCCCAGCATTCCTTTTAGCGTCAATTAATAGACGTGCATTTTTGAAATTGCTTTCCCTTATCAGTGCTTCGACGTCTAATATTGCTTTAGAAGCATCACTCGGTCGGTCATCTGTCTCCATTAAGAATCGTAATATCCAGTTCGTATCCATGCCTAAAGTGCGGTCAGGCCGAATGATGTCACTTCCTTTAAATAACAAGACCTGCTCTGGCTCAACAGCTGCTACTATTTGTGGCGAGTGCGTAGTTGCTATGAACTGGCAGTTTGGGAAAGTCTCTGTTAGCTGCATGACAACTGACCGCTGCCATTTTGGGTGTAGGTGCAGGTCAATCTCATCAATCAGCACTATGGCAGAGCCATTTTTGACAGGATCTTCAAGTTTGGGATTAGCCTGTGAAAGACGCTGGGCTAAGTCAAGAACCAATGCGAACATACCTCGTTCTCCATCAGAAAGTTGGCGTAGATCCAGTGTCTTTCCTGCCTTGTCCACGAGAAGTCGCGGTTTTGGTGATTTATCAGCCCGTAGGTTATCACATTCCGGTAAAAAACATTTTGCGGCACGTTTTAGTGCCACGAGGTGTTTTAACACCAGAGGAAGTTCAGCGCCTTGTGCTTCCTGTGCTCGGATCCAATATGCTATTTCTTGAAGTCGAAGTTCACGTCGTGAAAGTGCATCAGCAAATGCAGCGGCTTGACGACCAGCAGCACTTGCCGTTGATGGTGACGCATCAGACACCAAGGAGCGTCGTGTCGAAAAAAAAATCCCCAATGGCTGTTCTTTCTCTTTTTTAAGTTCCTTAAAGGAGCTGGGTAATGGTGGCTGAAAGTCTTCCTTGTCTGGTGTTTCCCAAACCTGTTCACGAGGCTTGTCAGAATCTCTTGGCACACTACTTTCCCGGTTTTTATGTACGAGATATGTAAAATCTGTGCCTTGAAATTTAAATGAACAATTGACTGTCATGAAGTTCGAATGAACGCGAATATCGTCTTCAACGAAAGGAAGAGGGCGACTGCGTGATGCTGTAACATTAGGAAGGATTCTTGATAGGCAGATGCACAAAGCATCGAGCACGGTAGTTTTGCCGACGCCGTTTACTCCAACCAATAGGTTCATGCCCTCTTGAAAATCAAATTTAGCCTGATCGAATGACCTAAGGTTAGCTACCTGAAGATTCTTTATTCTCATGATTTAGTTGACCTCCAGTTTGCCGGTAACGGCAGCAGAGATAAGAGCCGATCGACGCTCATTCAACAAGCCTATGGTCTTCTCTGCTGCATTTCGCAAACTATCGAGCTTTGCAGTTTCTTGCTGTATATACCGAACAATCGCATATTGGTCGTTCTCGGGTGGGACAGGAACTCGCATATCGCCGAATTGATCAAAATATAATCTTAGACGCATATCCATAATCCCTGTTGATCTGCGGCGAAACTCAGGGAAACATATTCCACATCTGAATAGGTGGTGGTAATAAATTGAGTTGACTCCATTAAGTTTCCTGAGAATATCGTAGGCAGGGCTTGTTACACCTTCATAGTTGGACACTCCAAATGCACCCATCCAAGCAAGAAGTTTGTTTACAACCAAATCTCCAGGTTTTACAAGCCAGTAATTATCAGTTGTTGTAGCCTTATTACCTCTTGCCTCTATATCTTTTCGTGGAAGTACACCTACCTCCGTATAAAGTGAGAGCAACTCAAAATTGTTATCAGGTGGAGCTGGTTCTGTAATGAGACGAAATAAGTATTTGACTCGTTTTGTTTTCCAATATTTTGGAATTGGTCCCAACCACTCAACCCCAGAATCCCTCATTTGAGCACTGGAGTTCAACCCACGGGTAACAGCACGAGTAATGAGAGAACGTCGTTTCTCTTCCAGCAAATCCAAAAGCCGCTTCTTTGCATCTAACATATCATCCAGCTTTAATATCTCTTTGTCGAGATAATCCGCGATGATATTTTGCTTATCTAATGCTGGTAATGGTACCGGCATGTTCCCGATAAAATTCCAATCCGCCCTTGGCATTTTCGAGCCATAGGTTGAAGCATTTACCGCATCAATAAATCCGGGAGACAGGCAGATATATTGAAGAAATCGTGAGTTAAAATTTACTGGTTGCATAACGAGAAACTCCGTGGTGCAGCGGCCAGAAAATTCAGCGATCCAAGCTTTAGTGAGGTATGGTCTCAGCTTTCCAAAAAGCACATCGCCCGGCTCAAAAGTATTGCAGAGAGATTCTCCTGATGTTACTGAAAACTCCTCCGGCTCAGTTGGGCCAAATGTCCCCTCCGCAAGTCGACCAGTGCCTGGCTCAATATGTTCCAAACCAAGATATGGTCGATTGTCGTCCATACCATCAACCTGCATACGGCGAAGTTGGACGGCATACTTCAACCGTACTGTCGGTCGCCCACACGTAGTATCTAATCTCACGACGTCACCTCTCTTAGAAGCTTCATAATTTTCTCCTCAGCTTGCTTCAAATCGGCATCAATGACATTGAGGTCACGAGGTGTAGTGAAACGATAGAAATGACGATTAAAGTTGATTTCATAACCCACCTTGTCCTTACTGCGGTCCATCCAGGCATCGGGTACATGGGGAACAACTTCACGGCAGAAATACTCATCAATATCATCCTTGAGGGGAATATTCTCGAAATCACGTAATTCACTGTCAGGTTCGAAACCCTCATTGCAGCCTCCCTGAAATACTGGTTCTGCGTTCGGGTCTCTCTGGGTGAACACATCTCTGAAGAGTTTGAGCTCAGGTGCCTTCCACTTGGATCGACATTCCTGCAGAACATCTTGGAGGCGCTGTCGAATTATATTCCAGTCAGGCAGCGGTTCACGACCAAGTGCTTTGTCGATTGCCTGCACATCGTCAAGTAGGTGTGGGCACGCGTCAAGGAATCGGGCCTTGTCATCAAGAGTCATCTGATAACGTAATCGCAGGGGGCGTTCGACGGTAACGCGTGTGTAGCCAAATTCGTTTATATCAAAAACCTTTGATATGTCATTAACATCAACATTTTGCTCTGCAGGCACCTCTGGTGCGGCTGTATTCGGTGGAATGAGTTTTAAATTAACACGCCTTCCCAGCTTATCCGTCCATTCCACGAGCCGCCATTCCTCCATAGTTCCATATGCCTTAACGATGTCGTGGATTTGGTCCGGCGTTCCATCTTCACCATTACCGATCATGCGTTTTTTGTCGCCCAGGTTTTTACGTAGCGGTACGTAGATGTTTCGCGCGTCAAACAGTTGGATCCTACCCTTACGGTGTTCCGCCTTACGGTTGGTTACGATCCAAATGTATGTGCCGATACCTGTGTTGTAGAACATTTGCTCAGGCAGGGCAATGATTGCCTCCAGCCAGTCATTTTCGATAATCCACTTGCGTATATTGCTTTCACCGGAACCTGCGCCACCAGTAAAGAGGGGGGAACCGCTGAACACTATGGCAAGTCGAGATCCTTGCTTGAGCTGCTCAGGATGCACCGGTTCGAATTTGCTAACCATATGCTGAAGGAAAAGCAGAGAGCCGTCATTGACTCGCGGTAATCCAGCGCCGAAACGCCCCCCATATCCTAATTTTTCATGTTCCCTCTGGATTTCTTTTTGCTGCTTCTTCCAATCCACACCAAATGGCGGGTTGGTGAGGAAATAATCAAATTTCTCATCGGAGAATTGATCCTCGGTAAACGAGTCACCAAATCGGATGTTGTCCCCGCCTCCGTTGTGATCCACCTGCTTAATGAGCATGTCGGAAGCAGCCGTGGCATATGCACGTTTATTGTAATCCTGACCATAGACATACAGTCTCGCCTCATGATGATAGGCGCGGAGGTAGTTTTGGGCCTCTGCTAACATACCTCCAGTACCACAAGCGGGGTCGAGTAGTTTGCGTACTGTACCAGGAGTGGCGAGAAGCTGATCATCATGGATAAACAGTATGCTGACCATCAGCCGGATGACTTCGCGCGGGGTGAAGTGGTCCCCGGCAGTTTCATTGGCCAATTCGTTGAATCTGCGGATAAGGTTCTCGAAAATGAGGCCCATTTCCTCATTGGGCACCTTGTCCGGATGGAGGTCCACTTCGCAGAACTTAGAGATGACAAGATAGAGGATATTTGCTTCGCGCATTTTTTCAATTTCGGTTGTAAACTCGAAGTATTCGAAAATGCGTCGGACATTTGCGGAGAAACCATTGATAAAACTGACCAGGTGATTATCGATGTTGTCCGGATCACCCTTCAGCTTCTCAAAGGTGAGGGGAGAGTGATTATGGAATTTCTGGCCGGCGGCCTTGTTTAGAACGCTGTCAAGCGCATCATCCTTCTGTTTGTCCTTTACCTGTTCGTACTTACGAAGCACTGAATCCTTTGACAGCGACAGGACGCAGTCGAATCGGCGGAGAATCGTCAGGGGCAGCATGACACGCTCATACTGAGGAGGGCGGTAAGGCCCGCGGAGCAGGTCGGCTATTTGCCAGATCAAATTCGAATGTTCTTGGTGGTTGGACATGGGTTGCTCGCTTTCAATCAGCTAAATGGCAATCTCGGTTGGTTATATCCACTTAAGATTCTGTTATTTTTTGTGATCTTCACAAAGCGATTCCCAGAAATCAGCATACTTCATAACATCTTCGTGTTTAGCTCTCCAATGCGCATCAATACCGTCCCATCCGCTTCCACGGAAGATATGATCACACAATGGGCATACACGAGGTCTATTCTTGGGGAATTCACGTTTACAGCAAAGGCATTTTTGTTCAGAATTCATACTCATCTCGCGCAATGAACAAAGAGCCAATGAGGCAGGTCACAATCCGCTGGAATTATATTATGTAGTTCTCTATTTTTTTGTCCCTTCTACTATCACGATATTCATTCCAAATCTACTATTTCCATAAATATTCATTCTGTAGTTTTTGGAAAGACGTTCAGGGTGCTTGAATGCAGAATAAACGGTCAAATCCTGGTCAGATTATCCACTGAGAGCTTACGGCAGCGTTAACGAAGTGTTAATTTGCATCAGGCCGGTTGTTTCTATTATGAAAATAGTGTATATAACATTCGTACCTTATGCAAAACTTGGAGGAACTGATATGTTTGAATCAGCGGAGCTTGGACACAAGATTGACAGACAGACTTTCGATCGCGACGTTCCCGGGTTGCGCGAGGATTTGTTGAATGCCCAGTATGATCTTCTCCGGAGCGGAAAGTTTTCCGTGCTCATTGTTGTCGGCGGGGTCGATGGGGCAGGCAAGAGCGAGACGGTCAGCGTCTTGAATGAATGGATGGATCCTCGGCATATACATACTCATGCGTTTTCTGAGCCTTACGATGAGGAGTCTGAGCGGCCCTACATGTGGCGTTTTTGGCGGGCGCTCCCGCCGAAGGGCAGTACAGGTATTTTTTACGGCGCCTGGCATTCCGCACCGATAATCGGAAGGGTGCTGGGTAATTTGAAATCCGCCCAACTCGATCAGGCGACCGAAGAGATCATCCGGTTTGAGCGGATGCTCAGTGATGAAGGAACGCTGATTCTGAAATTCTGGTTTCATCTTTCCAAAGAACAGCAGAAAAAACGTCTCAAGGAGCTCCAGAAGGATCCCCGCACGCGCTGGCGGGTCACTGACAGTGACTGGGAACGCTTCAAAAGTTATGACAAATTCCGGAAAATATCAGAACATTTTCTGAGAAAGACGAGCACCGCGGAGGCGCCCTGGATCGTTGTGGAAGGGCTTGACCATAATTACCGCACTCTGACAGTGGGCAGGCTGCTACAGCAGGCGATACGCGAAAGACTTGACGATGAACCCGTCAAACGTTTGCCTGATAGAATACCACCGATACCTCCCCAGATAGATGGCAAGGACGTCCTCACCGCTTTGCCCACCGCAAGGGCAATAAGTAAGGGAAAATATGAAAAAGAGCTGGAGAGCTGGCAGGGACGTCTTAGTACCCTTACGCGTCATCCAAGATTCAAAAAGTTTTCTGTCGTTCTGGTTTTTGAGGGTCAGGACGCGGCTGGGAAGGGCGGCGCTATCCGGCGGGTAATGGGGGCGCTCGACGCCCGCATCTATCAGGGAATTCCCGTTGCCGCTCCCACCGAAGAGGAAAGGGCCCAGCCCTATCTCTGGCGTTTCTGGAGGCATATTCCTCGTCGCGGACACTTTGCGATATTCGATCGCTCCTGGTATGGCCGGGTGCTGGTTGAACGGGTTGAAGGGTTCTGCTCTGAAAGCGACTGGGCGCGCGCCTACTCGGAGATAAACGATTTCGAACTTCAGCTCGTCCGCAACAAGACAATTCTCGTCAAGTTCTGGTTGCAGATAAACAAGGAGGAGCAATTGAAAAGATTCAAGGAGCGGGAAAAGACTTCGTTCAAGCGCTTCAAGATTACCGAGGAAGACTGGCGAAACAGGGAAAAATGGGATCTGTACCATACGGCGGTATGCGACATGGTTGACAGAACATCTACGGAGATCGCCCCGTGGCGGATAGTGGCTGCTGACAACAAGTATGCCGCGCGCATCGATATTTTGAAGACGGTTGTCAAAAATATTGAGGCGGTTTTATGAGTCTTTTGTTTAATTCCAATTTGCATTCAAGATGACACTATGGTATTATCTTGCCATGGAGGTGCACTATGGCAAGACAGATTCAAATCAGCGTTGACGAGGTGGCGAGAGCTAAACAATTGCGTGATCAAGCAGCAACAATATCCGAGTATCGACAGGCGCTTTCCATACTGCTCGTGGCAGAGCAAGGCCTTGATGCAGATCGGGTTGCAGAAATACTTGGTACAAGTCGCCGCACTGTTTTTCGTGATCGCAGCAATATTCGCAATCAAGACGACACTCCGAAGAACTTATGGGGAGGGCGTCGTCATTGTTCTATGACAATCGAAGAAGAACAAGAGTTTCTTTCTCAATGGATTGATAAGGCAACAGTCGGAGGAGTTTTAACAGTTCCACCCATTCATGAGGCACTGGTTAACCGTTTGGGTAGAAACATTCCCATATCGACAACCTATAGGTTATTGGCACGCCATAATTGGAGGAAAGTGCAACCAGATACAAAGCATCCCAAAAGTAACCCAGACTTGCAGGACGAATTTAAAAAAAATTCTCCGAAACGGTGGAAACCGCCTGTGTAAAAAATGAAGATAATCTTCCCCTGCGGCTAATGTTCCAGGATGAAGCCCGCTTCGGAAGGATGAGCGATCCCCGCTCCTGTTGGGCTCCTTCACCCCATAGACCGGTAGTAAACTTGGCGTTAGTCCGTGAATTTCGTTATGAATATGCGGCGGTTAGCCCTTGGGATGGCGATATTGATTTCATGACCACGGAGAAGATGAATACAGAGAACATGTCCCTTTTTTTGGACCAAGTCAGCATGGCGCACAGCGAGGAGTTCATAGTTATGGTGGTAGATGGTGCTTCTTCGCATAAAAGTAAAGACCTGCAAATTCCCGGAAACATGTCGCTTATTAGACTGCCGCCATATTCACCAGAGCTGAATCCGGCAGAACAAATTTGGAGAATGCTTCGGCATGAGTACTTTGCCAACCGCGTCTTTGATGAACTTGATGCAGCCATAAAGCAAGCCGAATTGGGATTGAAAAATATGGCAGCAAATAAATCGGCAACCAAAAGTTTGACCAACTGGCCTTGGATTAGTGCCATCTTGAAAGCATAATGGAATAAGTCCCCTTACGCTTCCGGAGGTTTTTCTGTTCCCAGTGCTTGGGTGAGTTTCAGAACGGTCTCCGGGCGGTCGAATTGGTCCCAGATTTCCTTAAACTCGGATTGTCTGGCACGGGCGATCTCCTGTTGGAGCTGATGTATCTCTCCGAGGATAAATATCAGCCGCGGCTCCATCACGCTTCCCCTCCATTTTTTCAGGAGACCCGAGATCAGTTCCTTAGTAAAAACAGTATCCTGAAGTTCTCCCAGACAATCCTGTATTTTTACCGCATCCGTGATAAAAGAAGAAAGGGCGCCGTCAAAAGCTGGGTTGAAGAATTCGGATGCGTAACGCAGTTTCTTGAATTGAATCCGTAACTTATGAAAATTGCGGAGTTTTGGGTTTAGCAATAGAAGCTTGCCCAGAGCAATAGCCTTGTCGAAATGTTCGAAAATCACCGAGGAGGCAATTGGGGCCGCCTTCGAGAGGGCATTCGGGGCGAGTGGGCGGATTGCTGGTTTCCTTGTTGTGAAGGTCGAAAGCCTGAGAAAAAAGATGCGGCAGCGGGTCGAAGCGAGTTCCTCCTTGAGGGTGGCAAGCCGCGCGGCGCGTTCTCCCTGAATCTGCCGCAGCAGAAGCTCCGTGGTCCGCTGGGAGGCGAGCGCAATATCGTTTCTGAATTTTACCACGTTCAGCGAAAAGACGTCGAGATCCCGAACGGCGCCAAAAAGCGAGCCGAGCCAAAGCAGTTCCCCGGCAAAATAGTCCGCGCTTCTTTTGGGAACGGCGTCCGTAAAGAGTCGCAGCAGTGATCGCATCCGGCGTGTTGCCACCCGCGCCTGATGAACAAACTCGGTGTCAACATCCGCGACAGTTCCGGGGATGTTTTCCTGAAGCCGACGCAACTGGAAGGAAAGTATCTTTTTTACTGCAATGTCGAGGCGGTCGTCGGCGCTTACAATCAGTTCCGGCGGAGGATTCTTGGCCGGGAAACTGATGCCGAGACGTTCGATTGCCGTCTCTAACATTGACTGCGGGCAGGGGAGAAGGACGAATTTTTCAGTGATATTTTTCGTCATTGCCTCCAGTGTCGCCGATGTCCCCTTTGTAAAGTCGAGTGCAATTTCACAGAGGCGACAGGAAGCTGGTTTCTGGAACGCCTCAGCCTGAAACGCGGAGGACACGAAGGCAATTTCCACCACTGTGCCGTCAGGATGGACAACTTTGAAGGTACGCCGTCTGGCGCGGACGGCGATGTGTCCCAGAAGACGGCGGGGGTAGATAATTTCCGCGATCTTTCCGTTTATGTCCGTTTCCTTTATATCCCATGCCTCCCCGATCTTTTCCCCCGCGGCGCACTCAATCTCCAAATGTCCCGCCGGGTCACCCTTTATTGGTCCAGGGATTTTCAGTGTGTAATGGGCCTTTCCTGCCGTGCGACTAAAACGCAACGACAAACCGCGCCTGAAGAGACGCCAGTCGAACGTATCGAGATAAATATCCTCCTGGTTGATTGTTCGCTGTGTTTGGACTTCGCAACCCAGCGCGCGCAGCGAAGCGAGAATGGCCTGCTCCATTCCGGAATTTGGCAGGAGGAACCTGTATTCGTCTTTCTTCAGCGTTTTGGCTTTCATCTTTTTTCCCGGGTCCCGTGTATATCAAAGAGGAATGCTATAAGCATTGAAGAAACGCCAGCTCCCGTTCGGCCATCCGGGAAAACAGCGCCCCCTTCCTTTTTGCCCTCCTGATTTCCCCGGAACAGTCGCTTCCGGCGGCAAGGAGGATCGTCAGTCTTGTTTTTACGATATTGCAGCCGACAACATGCACCTTTCCATTATGATTGCAGTCAAGTCCGTCGGCGACCCGCAGTATTGCCGCACCCCACAAAACAATAAATCTGCTCGAACTCTTCAACGAGGCGAATTGTCTGTGCTTTGCCGCGTCCGGTTCCGCCTTGTTATGGTAGCGGGCGATCAGGGCGCAGATTTTTTGCTCTTTTTTGTTAATTCCGGGAAGTTTGGCCTCAAGAATCATGTCGCGGCTGTGTTTGTGATGAGCGCCGTTTGTTGTGCGTAACCAGCCGATATCGTGAAGCATTGACGAGACCTCTAAAAGAAGACGGTCGCGGATGGTCAGTTTGTGGATGCCGGCAAGCGCGTCGAAGAGAAAGAGCGTCAGTTTAGTGGTATTCTTTGCATGCGCCAAGTCGGCATTTGCTTCGATAATGATTTTCTTGATTGCGGCGGCAACAGTGGCTGCTTTATACTCTTTTTCCCCACCAGTGTTCATTTTTTTCTACCCTTCCGTTGACCGATCCGTTTGACAAGTTCGGAGTAGGGGGGCGATTTTAACCCGCCCTTCCGCGCGATCGCGATCAGGGCGCTTTGGCTGCGCACCGGGGCTTTGCCGGTATCGCGCGGCACACGCCGGTAGCTTCCATCCGGCTGCATGATGCGGGATTTGATGTTGTCGTTTAAATACGTCATCAGTATTTCATTGACGATCCGCGTTTTTAGCTTCTTGTCATTGACAGGATAGAGGATTTCCGCCCTCTTCTTGAAGTTGCGGGGCATCCAGTCGGCGCTTCCCGAATAGATGTCCGGATTGCCGCCGTTATGGAAGTAGTAGATGCGGGAATGTTCAAGGAACCGATCGAGGATGCTTGTGACGTGGATGTTTTCGCTGACGCCGGGAATCCCGGGTCGCAGGCAGCAGATGCCGCGGACGATCAAATCTATCCTTACGCCTGCCTGTGACGCCCGATACAGAGCGCGGATGGTAGGTTCGTCGAGCAGGGCGTTCATCTTGGCAATGATTCGACCGGGCGCTTTAGCGGAGGATTGCTTGATCTCGCGATCGATCAGCGCGATGATCCGCTCGCGCATATTTGCAGGGGAAAGGAAGAGCCTTTTGAACCGCGCTTCGATGTTTTCCGGTTTCAGCATATCCCTGCCGGTCCAAGAATTGAATCCGGTAATGACGTTGAACAGCGAGGCGACGTCATTGCTGATTTCCGGATCGGCGGTCATCAGCCCGACATCGGTATAGAGCTGGGCTGTCTGGGTATTGTAATTCCCCGAGGAAAGATGGACATAGCGGCGCAGCTTATCGCCTTCGCGTCTGACAACGAGCGCCGCCTTGCAGTGGATCTTCCAGTTGACAAAGCCGTAAATTGGGTTAATGCCCGATTTTTCCATACGCTGGGCAAGATCGATGTTCTTTGCCTCGTCAAAACGGGCCTTGATCTCGATCACTGCGGTAACCTGCTTCCCATGTTCAGCAGCGCGGCAGAGGGCTTCGACTATCGGCGAATTGCGGTCAATCCGGTAAAGGGTCTGCTTGATGGCAAGCACATCCGGGTCTTCAGCGGCGCTGTTGATGAAGTCAACAACAACTCCGAATGAGTCATACGGGTGGTGGAGGAACATGTCGCCTTCCCGGATCACGCTGAAGATGTCCTCCTTGCCGGCAAGACGGCGGGGAATCCGGGGATTGAACGGCTCATCCCGGTAAATATTTGCAACAGGCAGATCGTACAGCGGCAGCAGTCCGCAGAGGTTCAGCGGACCGGGTATGTGATAGATATTGGTTTCTTCCATTGCCAGCCCCCGGCACAAGGTGCGCAGCATCTTCTGGTGGAAGCCTTTTTTTACCTCAAGCCGGACGGCGATTTTGTTGGAACGGTCTTTAAGTTCGGCTTCCACCGATTTCAGCAGATCCATCACCGAGTCTTCGTGGAGGTCGTAATCCTGGTTGCGGGTGACGCGGAAGGGAAAGCAGGCGGTGATATTCATCCCCGGGAAAAGCCCCCCGATTTTCAAACTGATCAGGTCTTCGAGCAGGACAAAATGGCGTTCGTTTTTGTTTATCCCCTCCTCCACGGGGATCAGACGCGGCAGCAGCGAAGGGACCTCTATAAAGGCGTAGGGCTGAATATAGTTGTCCTGCGGGGAATCCATGTCGAACAGGTACGTTTGTGAGTCAAGGGTGGTCTGCGGCTCCTTGAACATGACCATCAGATTGAGTCGCAGGTTGCCGAGAAAGGGAAAGGGATGGCCCGCGTCAACGGCGAGCGGCGTAAGAATAGGAAGCACCTGCGTCTCAAAGTATCTGTTAAGTTTGTTGATTTCTTTTTTGTCAAGTGAATCAACGGAGCGAATCTGGATTCCGGCCTGTTGGAGGCCGGGAAGAACGATCTGCTGGAGACAACTGTACTGTTGCGCAATGTAGGCGCGCGCCTTTTGGGCGATGTCTGTCATGATCTGTTGGGGGAGCATCCCCGAGGGATCCGCATCGATTACCCCGGCCTGGATGAGACGAGCCAGGGCGCCGACGCGAATCTGAAAGAATTCATCCAGATTGGAGCTGAAGATGGAGATAAATTTCAGCTTTTCGAGGGCCGGCGTAGCGGGGTCTTCGGCTTCCTCAAGCACTCGGCGGTTGAACTCGAGCCAGGAGAGATCCCGGTTCAACAGCAGAGAGGGGTCCTTGATGCTTATTTCCTTGATCTTTTCCACATCAGGATGCGCCGCTGTCTGCGTCTGCAGTTCAGCATCGTCTTGAGCAAGCGACGCTTTTGTCTTTTTGAGGGATGGTTTTACCGTTCCCTTCTTTTTCACCGTTGTCGCTTTGATCTCTTTCATGAGCTTATGCTCCTTTTCCTGAAGCTATTCCGCGACGGCGATCTTCAGTGATCCCCCTCTTCCCAGGATGTCGTGGAGATGCACATATCCCTGGAGGCGGTTTTCCCTGTCTGCCACAACGAGGGTGGTTATCTCTTCGCGCTGCATGTATTCGATCGCCTGGGCGACGGTGATCTCTTCCCTGATCGATTTGGGCGCCGGGCTCATGAAATCAGTGACAGAGGCTGTGCGGAAATCAACTTCCCTGCGAACGATCCGGCGGATGTCGCCATCGGTCATGATTCCCTTTATATGGGTTTCTGCATCGGCAATAATGACGAATCCCTTGTTTTTCTCGTCCATTTCCCGTACCGCTTCGAGAAAGGTCGCCGTATCCGCCACCTGAGGAATTTGGGATCCGGCAACCATGACATCCCGGATTTTCGCCCTCAGCCTCAGTCCCAGATTGCCGCCGGGGTGAAATTTGTAGAAATCCTCCTCCTGGAAATTCCGGCGCGTTATCAACGCGACGGCGAGGGCATCGCCCATCGCCAGCGCCGCGGTGGAACTCGAAGTGGGAGCCAGGCCGAACGGACAGGCCTCTTTTTCCACGCCAACATCGATCGCAATATCGGCGGCGCGCGCCAGCGACGAAGAGAGGTTGCCGGTAAAGGCGATGCAGGGCACGCCCAGCTCGCGGATACTGGAGATGATCAGGTTCAGTTCGTTTGTTTCCCCGCTGTTGGAGATGGCGATTAGCACATCGCCCCTCGTCACGATTCCCAGATCTCCGTGCAATCCTTCGACTGGATGAAGAAACAGGGCCTTCGTTCCAGTGCTGGTCAGAGTGGCAACGATCTTTTTGCCAATCAGCCCCGATTTGCCAATCCCGGCGACGATCACCCGTCCCCTGCTTTTGTAAATCAATTCAACCGCCTGGGAAAAAGATTCGCCAACTTTCCCGATCAGGCTGAAGATGCTTTCCGCTTCAATCCGGAGCACCTCTCTACCCTGCTGTATGGAAATATCCTCAATCAATGGAATGCCCTTTCCGTGAAAATCTCTTTAGTATAGGGAAAGTATCAGAAATAACGGCATATGACAAGGTTCATTTCTTCAGGGTAAAAAAATCCAAAGCAAAAAATTGCAGGAATAATACCCTAACAATTCACTATAGGTAAGATGCTGAAAAGGAGATCATTTGGGCATCCAACCCAGCCCTTTGGCGTGCAGGCTTTGGATGAAGAGCCGGTCAGCGGTCTCCGTAACGGCAGTCGTTTCGGGATACGCGCCGCTCGGGTCTTGCAAATCAGTCACTACCTTGCCGTCTTCCGTGAACGCCATTACGTGGCCGTATGCTTTCGGAATTGGCCACATAGCCCGCGGCAGGCGCAGTGTAAGCTTACGCATGAACGGTTTGGCTGCCATTTTGTCGATGGTTGGATTACGAGGTTTGGCGAAACCCAACCATATCTTCCCGTCGAGTCCACGCATCAGGTTGTCCGGATAACCGGGAAGGTTGTCAAACAGCACTTTGGCCCGGTCATTCGGGGCCGAGATGTCGAGATCATTCGCAACCACAGAAATCTTCCACACCCGGTATTTACCGGTTTCATTGATGAAGAGCGTCTGTTCATCCTGGCTCAGGGCGACGCCGTTGGCAAAACTAAAGCCTTTCGCCACGATGCGGGTAGTTTGCTTTGCCGGGTCGTACTCCAGAATACGACCGGTTGACGACTGCTCCAGGATGTCCAACACGCTGGCTTCAAATGTCCCTCCCCAATCTTTGGGCGCAAAGCGGGTGGACGCGTCGCTCAGATACATCTTGCCGGACTTGGCCACCACCACAGCGTCGGCATAGCGGATCGGCTCTCCATTTAACTTGTCAGTCAAAACCTTGATCTTCTTGTCGGGGCTGACAGACAGCAGTCCCTTCATGGCATCGGCGGCGATAAGATTTCCGGATGCGTCAAAATCAAAACCGAGTACGCGTCCGCCGGTATTTACAAAAACCTCCTGAGCGCTGCCATCCAGATTCATCCGCAGGATGTTGCCACTGGCAACAGTAGTGTAAAGCTTGCCGTCTTTGCCGATGGCGATATGCTCCGGTCCCTCTTCTTTGCCCAGTGAAATCATCTTGAGATTAACAAGTTTTGTATTGACTTCGTGCGGACCGACATATCCGGGCGGCATGAAAGCATGCCAACTGACAGGCTTAATCGGGACCGGCCAGAGGGTTAAATAAGCGACCAGCAGGAGTAAAACAACAGTAAAAGTCAATAATGTCTTCTTCATAAGACCTCCACATAAATACAAAAGCGTCATCCCTTCAAGGTGAATCGCCACTTGCTTTTACAAATCAATTCAACCGCCTGGAAAAAAGATTCCCCAATTTTTTCGATCAGGGTGAGGATACTTTCCTCTCAATTTATCGCCACCCGTTATTGTCTATTATTACCATAGAAATAATAGACAATAGAGGTAATTGCAAAACCATTTGTCATTCCCGAATGCCTCTATCGGGAATATGGTTTTTCAAGCCGTTAGAACCAGATTCCCGCTCAGAATCGTTGCGGGAATGACAGAATGGGGAGTTTTGCAATTACCTCAATATATTTGAAAAATTTTGTCAAGAAAAAAGTTGACGCACATCCTCCCCGATCAGCAGCGCCTTACGCAATATTTTGTGGCCAATATTTGCTTGACACAAAAGTCTGTTGCTGGTTATCTTGCTCGCGTAAAAAACGATGTCGTATCAATCAATGATATTGATTTTACTTGAAAAAATGCTTCAAATACTTCAATTTGCGTAAATGCAAAGGTGCAGGCGGTTAGATTGACAGTCCGGAGGCTACCCAAACAGATTTGAGGGCAAGAAGTGACTGATCAAAATAGTATGCAGAAGCTTGTTTTTACCATCGATGAAATCGCTCTCCCCGAGTTTAAGGAGTGGCTCTTCTGTCCCGGCATGTTGTTTCAAGCTGCGGGCAAGTGGTGGGGAAATAAAGGTCTTCGTGACAGGCGACATGAGGGGCTCGATCTGCTGCTGTACAAGGATGGCGAAGAGAGGATCCGCCATATTGACAAGTCCTTCAAGATCCGGGTTATGTCTGACGGTGTGGTTGTCGGCATCATCCCTGATTTTCTCGGCAAATCCATAATTGTGGAGCACCCTTCTTTAATTGATAATTCTTATAATATTTTGACTATTTATGGTCATACTGCCCCCTGCGACAACATTCATGTGGGGTTGGCACTGCAAGGAGGAGACATCATTGCCTCCGTCGCAGGACCTAACAGGTCATCTACCGCCATGAAGCCCCATTTGCACATTACGGTCGCCCGGACTAATATGGCCATTTGTTACGAGAGACTCAACTGGGAGATCATTGGCACATCGGAAATGCTTACACTGCTTGATCCGCTGATGTTCATTGGCTCTCCCTATCGCATTCTCGGAGATGATGATCCTGCCGACCGATGAAGCGATCGTCAAGCCAAACACGTTTAAATGACAAAAGGGATTAGCCTCTTGGTTTCCCTCATGTAGATCTCATAACCTGCAAAGTGCTTCCGTAAGAGGCTTTCTTCGTACAACATCTTAATGATTAAATCGATCGTCAGAATAAGGGCTGCGGTCAGACGTAAAAGTGAATATTGATCCATGATCAGTGGCCAGATGGTTAGCAATACCGCTGAATACATGGGATGTCTTATGAATGCATAAGGACCGTTTGTGACCAGATGTGAATCCTGTTTTACCAGAGGCGTAATGTTGGTGTTTTTCCTGCCCATTATCACAATGGTCCAGCTCCCGAGCATGGCTCCGGCAATTTGAATGATCAACAGAGGAACATAGCCCGCCAAAGGCCAGCCGGTCACCAAAATCAAGAGAATGGCGATCACCTGAATTGAGACCAGTGTATATGCTTTGAATTTTTCTGTTCCCATTCAATTGGCCTGTCGAGTGCTCTCCAGCTCCAACCGATATTGATTTGATAGTCATCAGCGCAATTGCGATGGTACTATTGGTAGGCTTCAGCCGCATGTACCTGGGTGCGCATTATCTAAGTGATGTGCTCGGGGCCACTGCGGCCGGCCTTGTTTGGCTGGCGCTCTGCCTTACCGCGGTTGACACACTGCGCCGTTACCACGCTCATCTTGCAGCAAAATAATGAGGTCCGTTTTATGGTAAACATTTCCAGACGGGTTACTTTATGACCTGTCTGCCCCATTTCATCTTGGCATAGAACATTCCGCCGCCCAGAACCAATGCTATGCCATTCCAAATGATGACGGACATCAACCCGTTCAGAATTCCATAAACCAGCCAGCAGGCGATACCGATGATAAAAAACAAAGTGAAGATCAGGCTTATCTCATGGGCGCTCTTGAGCTTGAAAAGTCGCCATACCTGTGGGACCATTCCCATCGTCGTTAGAAATCCGCCTATAAATCCGATCAGTTCCTTCCATTCCAAGTGCTTTCTCCTGCTTTTCTGTTATAGCCACGACGTGCTTTATGGTTTCTTTATACTCCAAAGAAGATGGATTTACATCATTGTATAAAAATCAAGTTACCCTGGTGAGGGAACGGTGAATATTTTTTAAAGTATCCCTCAATATGGTGAGGTGCCACCAAATATTGAGGCCAAACGAATCATTTCATGGTTCTCCGCTGTATTTTCCTGTTAAGCTAATCCATTGTTATTAAAGATGAACCAAGGCTTGCATTGCTTCTTCAGCTTGTGGCAGACTTTTTGCTGTTAGATTTGATGATCTTCCTACTCATCCGGATGAAGATCCTTTCTGAGAAGCGCATCGAGGTGTCACAAACGATTGCTTCACTGTTCAGGATGGAGAAGGGATGTCGGCGCCGCGCCTTGCGGGGCCGATGCGGATCGACGGATTACGGGGGCGCCACGGGGATTGCACGATCGTCGCGACCCAACTGTCCCGGTGAGGGCATCGGCCCGAATCGGGACAGAACAGATTTCAGATGGAACCATCCATCATTCTTCTTAAGGAAAGAGGGGTAATGAGCATGAATCAGAAGGCACCGGATCAGGAATGGCAGCAGCTTCAGTCCCACGTCGAGGGTTTTTTCGACCAAGCTCTCAGGAGCGATACGCAGCGGATAGAATACAAGCCGCGATTCATCGTCCAGATGCTGGAGATGCCGTCCGAACGCCAGCGGAACGAGTTCCCGGAAACGAGCAAGTGAAGGGATATACCTTTTTAAAAATGGAGGCAGGAAAATGTATAAAAAGGTCCTGGTTCCGATGGATGGTTCAGATTTGGCCGAGTGCACTCTGTCACATCTCAAATCCTTCTTCAAGGATGGCTCTGTGGGAGAGGTGACCCTCTTGTATCGTCACGATCGATATCTCCTGGGGGGAATTGGAGAGGAGAGTAAAC
>JALNYO010000049.1:22269-22647 GCA_023229765.1 Syntrophales bacterium
TGAAGATATTCTGAAAGGGAAGTGGCTGGAGATCCGGGGGAGGGTTAAAGAGAAGTGGGGCAAACTCACTGATGACGATCTTAGCGAGATCGAAGGAAAAGGCGAGAAACTTTTGGGGCTTTTACAGAAGAGATTATGGATATATCAGGGAGAAAGCCGAGCCGGAATATCAAGATACTGTCGAATTGGCAGTCATTGTCGGCAGGATCCGTGAGATAATGAAAAAAAAGAACGATATTAGGGTGTTTGCATTTATTGCCCGCTACGGGCGGCCTTTGTTGGCCAAGAACCAAGAAAGTCAGATAGCAGAAAAGGGGGTAAGATATGGGGACTATACTGATCGTTATTCTTATTCTCGTCTTAGTCGGCGCACTACCC
>JALNYO010000050.1 GCA_023229765.1 Syntrophales bacterium
AGGATGCCGCCAGTCCGGAACCCACCGCAACCAGGTCGCTACCTGACTTCTGGAAGGCGATCGAGCCGCCCGTGATCGTCACGAAGTTCGTCACGCTCGCATTAAGTCCCGTCAGCTCGAAGGATACGGTGCTCGCCGCAATGTTTGCCGCAAAATGGTAATTCGCCGATCCAACCGAAATGTCGTCCGTCGTCGCCGTAATGGTCGTCCCGTCAGTGGTGTACTGAATTTTGATAGTAGCGGCATCCAATGACGCAAACCCGTCCAACGCCGCCGACAACGTGCCGCCCGAAAGCTCGAAGGCCGTCAAAGCACCGCTCGACCGCAGGCCGAAGTTCGCACCTGCCAGCTGCACATACGCAGTCCCCGCCGAGAGCTTCGCCGTCAGATTGCTCCCCGCCGCGATCAGATTGCTACCACTCTTACTGAAACCTACTGTTCCTGAGAGCGTGACAAACTGATTGACTTCCGCGGCAAAGGTACCGCTGGCGTTAAGCTGTACTCCATCTGCGCCTGCAAAATTGATCGTCACCCCAGAAATGATAACCGGAGTGTTTAAAAAATCGATCACCTTGCCATTGGATTCTGTATTCAGCGAAAGATTGACGTTCGACACAGAGGCTGTAAGGTCAGGGACATTCTTAAGCTCGGCGCTGCTAAGTGTTCCCTTGGCAGAATACCAGGTGTCACCGGTTCCGCTGTTGGATAAGATTGCCAGGGCAAAATTGGACACAACGGCTTGGAATCCTACGGCATCTGCATCAAAGGTATCATCAGTAAAAACATTTGCAGTGCCATTGTCATCCAGGATATAGGGTCCATTATGAGTTCCAAAAAAGACGAGGCCGCCTGTAACACCGATTTCAAATGAATCTACAGACAGATTCGTTGTAACACCGTCGTTCAAATTAACTATTTCTGTTTTTTTGGTAAAGCTAAAATCACCCGCCAAGGTCACGAAACTTGCTAATTGAACCTCCAAGGTTCCGATCCCATCGTCAAGATTGCCAGTAACAAAGCCAAGATTATTAAAGATAAACGTATCCTTGGCACTGCCACCGGTCAGGTTCTGAACACCGCTGAAGGTAACGGCAGTCAAACCATTTGGTGTCAGCGTGCCGGCATTGATCCCGCTCAAATTCCACGTGTTGCTTAGGTCGGGAGCAAGCAAGGTAATGTATGCACTGTTATTGCCGATAATGCTTGTAATCCCGGTCCATCCGGTAGTGGTATTGTCATCACCGGAAGCCGATCCTGACACTTTCACCTTGCCGTCTGCAAGAACGGTAAGAATGATTGTCTGGCCGTTGTTCGACGTATCTGAAAGGTCCAGAGTCGTTGAAGTGTGAGACGCCGCTGTTACCGGAAATGCGCTGACGTGGTTGTCAACCGGAAATTCACCAGCGGTTAAAAGTACCCGCTGGCTTGCGAATAGCGCCTCATCCATGACCGCCAGTTGGGCATCATGATCAAATCCGATGACATGGCCAATTTCATGAAGCAGGACGGTGAGGAGGTCGATTCGATCTGCGGCTGCGCTACCGACCGCAGCTGTCAGGTGGTTGGCATCGGTTCGCTCAAATTCATTGTTGTCGGTCGGGGTGCCATCGACGAACCAACCGTAACCGGCCGCATTGCTATCTACATATACGGAATAATCGCGTGCTTCACCCAAGGTACCATCTGGTAAATTTGAAATATGAGCTGTTATGTTATTGAGACGGCCAAGCTGTTCTGAGGAAAGCGGTAAGGCCGACCAGCGTTTGATGGCCTCATTCAGGAGAGTGTTCAACTCCGCGTCAGTAAGGTTGTTTTCAACCTCTGCTGTCACGGCGGAACCGCTGACCACCAGTTTTTTGGATTCGCCCGCTGTGAAAAATATTTCATTATTCAGGCATTGGTCCTGTGTGATCTGTAAGGTGACCCCAGAGCCCGAAGGATCAGAGACGTCTTCGCTGGTTACATATATAATAAGGATAGGGTGGGAGGAATTTTCAGAGGAAACCGGAAGCGTCAGGGAAAACGTTCCGGAAGTTCGGGTGTCAAATCCGTTGTCTGCAAGCGCGTCCAAACGGAAATCAGATAAGGAGCCGAGCGACAAAACCGGCGGATCATGACCGTGGGCGACAATCTCGGTACGGGCGTCAAAAGCAAAACGGCCCTCGGATACCGTCATGCCGGAATCGGCAAGTCCCTCAACCGTCAAACCCAGACCATTGATTTCCTGATTTACCCTGATCGTGACAGATGCTTCCCGCTTGGTCAACGATACCGCATCGGAAGAAACGGACGCAAAAAGATCGAGCCTCGCCTCGGCAGCCACTGTAACGATCACGTCGGAAGAAAGAGAAACCCCGGCGTCCCGAAACTGATCAGAAAACAGGGCCTCTATATCGACGGCAACATCAGACTGTGCGACTGCGTCAAAGAAGAAGTCGAAACGCAAATCGTCCTGCTCTGGAGAATACTCGCCGTTCAGGATCAACGGTTCTGCGGAGGGCTGTTCCGCAGAGCGGCTGACAGTGCCTCTCTTGCCGGCCATCCGGAGATATTCCAGAAGACCATTCAAGCTCGGAAAAGTTCCGAAGCGGGATTTGGTCTCCGAACGTATCTCGTCGAAACGGGGAAGATACGGGAGCCCGAGCAGAGCCTGAAAAGTCGGCAGATAGTCGTTGATCTGAAACCCGGGATTGAGGAGAGACCATATTTCGGGCAGGTACAGCGAGACATCCCAGTCGGCTTTCAGGGAGAGGTTGAAAGAATTCTCCAAAAGATTTTTCAGGGCCAACCGGTGGGAGCCGATATTGATGTCAAAGTTCGCCGTGTCAATCCCGGGCAATTCCCCGATCGCTGATGCATTTTCGTCAATGCTGAAATTGAAAACATCCAGCAGGGTGAAATAGTCAAGAGCCGGGTCATAGAGTTTAGTAAAGGGGGATGACGCTGAATCATGATCAGCGGAAAATATTTTGTTCAGGGAATTGCCAAGGAAGGGTTCTGCTACAGCTTGCGACGAAGAATCGACAAGCCGCTCGCCAATACCGTCGATCCCCTTCAGCAGATCGAGAATGGAATTTCTCAGAGAGCTGATATTGAAACTTAAGGAAACCTCCGGCGCGGTCCCGGAAAAAATGTCTTCGCTTTTTACATTAAGGAAGGCAACTACACCTGCCGAATTATCGAAACGCTGACTCGGCGCCAGATGAAGATCGGCAACGAAGACGCCCGACGTTGTCAGATGAAGCAGATCGCCTATTGTCTCAGGGGCAATGCCCTGCAAATCAGTAAGGGTTATCCTCTTATTGCCAGCAATGAAATCATCAAAATTCACGTCCAGCTTGAGGTTCAAATCAATCTTGCCGGAGACGACCCGCAAAGTGGCCTGTCCAGCGTCGGCTCCGGCCTCATCCTGGAGAAATACCTTATCGATCGATAAATCGGCTGTCAGCTTGCGAACTTCCGCAAAAAACACAGCCGATCCGTCTTTTTGCTCAATTCCAAAAGTAAAATCAAATTTTATTGACGCTGTGTAAGCGGCTGTTTCCCCTTCAGAAAACTGAAATCGCACCTGTTCGGCAAGGCCGTCGGCGTTTAAACGAACCTCACCGTTCAGCGCCGCTTCCAGATCGACGTTGACGCCTATTTCATCAATACTGTTGTAATATCCAACATTTAACCAATTAATACGACCAACGGCGCCGGTCTGATCAGCGCCCCCTTCCAAGATCGCAACGAGACCTTCCAGCGTAGGCGGATCGGTTGCATCCGAGAAGTAATCATACACCGCTTTAAAAAGCCGTGTATCCAGAATCTCTTTGGGCCGGAGCAACTGCCCCATGGTTGCCCCATTGGTTAAGGGGATTGGCGTTCCGAAGGCGTCAAAATCCTCCAGAACCCCTGTCAGATTCGACAGCCCTTCAAGTCCTATTGCGATAGCCGACTGTTCCGTTTCCGTGATCAAACGCTCGGAAGGGGCAGCATCTTCAGCCGCCTTAATATCCCCGGATGTAGCCGCCAACGAATCAGCTTCAACTTCCATGGACAGGGGCTGCTGCTCGTAATCGAGTTCTACTGCATCTATGCCCGCAAATATATCAGTCTGATTGGGGGATAATTCGTATTGGAGCGATTGCTGGTAAACCGGATTAGGGGCGCCAACCTCACTTGGAGCGGGAACCTCTTCCAGATTGGGAATGGCGCCGACCTCACCGCAGGGATTCAACTCGTCCGGCAAACTCGCGTACGCCATCGCGGCGGCAGATTCACCGGACAAGAGAACCCTCGGTTCGAGGGTTTCCATCTCAAATTGGTTTGGAGGCTGCGACTTCTTCACCCTTCCACCACTCTCGCCAAAGGCCCTGAATCCTCCGGGAACAAATCATCGTTCCCCACCTGGTAAAATGCAAACAAAATACGCTACTATCAGCCTAACAACGGAGCCAATTGCAAAACTCCCAACGCTGTCATTCCCGCGACGCTTCTGGGCGGGAAAACGAAGTTTAATGTTCATAATCTGGTTCTAACTACTTGAAAAACCATATTCCCGATAGAGACATTCGGGAATGACAAATGGTTTTGCAATTGCCTCAAATGGTTTTGCAATTGCCTCAAATGGTTTTGCAATTGCCTCAAATGGTTTTGAACTCCGCATCAGGAAAAGAACTTTCAACGACCCTGCTTCAGCAGCATGATACTGCCACAGAGAATCTGTAAATTTCGAGCTGTAAGTAACAAGCAAAATATCCTTTGTCAAGGAAAACCTGCTCAAAGATGTGAACTACCTCACACCTGAAAGAAATCTTATACCTCGGCACTGGGCCCGCTGAAGGAAAGTGCCTCCTCTAACCAGGTATCCATTTTCAGCACATCCCGACGCTGCCGATAGGCGAGTCGCTGGGCGGTTCTCTGAGCCTGAAAAAGCGCCGTTTTTGCTAATATATTTGCTCCGGGAGCGCCTCCATTAAGTGCATTTGTCAGTCGCTTCCTCAAAAAAGCCGGGACAAATCGCCTAATCAGTTCGTCTTCCACGCTCATAAACGCCTGAGCGGAACCGGGGTCGCCCTGCCTTGCGCAACGCCCGAAAAGCTGCCGGTCAATGCGCCCCGACTCATGACGTTCCGTAGCGATCACATGCAGTCCTCCCAGTTCCGCCACACCAAAACCCAACTTGATATCCGTGCCCCGACCTGCCATGTTCGTGGAGATCGTGATCCGGTTTTTCTCCCCGGCGGCGGCGACGATCTGGGCTTCCTCCTTGTGCCGGACGGCGTTAAGCAGATTAAATTCAAGGCCTTTTGCGGAAAGCATTGCGGCCAGTCTTTCACTGGCAGTAACGCTCCTGGTACCCACCAGCACCGGCCGGCCGGTGAGCCGTCTATTTTCGATATCCAGTACAACAGCTTCAAACTTTTCCGTTTCGGACGAAAAAATCCGGTCAGGAATGATTTGTCTGATGCAGGGGCGGTTGGTGGGAATGGTCATGACTGGCAGCCGATAGATGTGCCAGAATTCGCCGGTTGCTTCCCGAGCCGTCCCGGTCATGCCGCTGAGTTTTCGGAAAAAGCGGAAGAATCTCTGAAAACTTAATCTGGCAAGCGTCTCGCTCGGATCGTTAACCGTCAGACCTTCCTTGGCCTCTATCGCCTGATGCAGACCGTGCCTCCATGTCCGGTTCGGCATCAGCCGCCCGGTAAATTCATCGACAATGGCAACCTTGCCGTCCTGAATGACATATTGCTGATCCAGCTTGTAAAATTCCCTGGCCGTCAACGCCTGCTTGACAAGTTCCTCACGACGAGCAGGACCGCGCCACATTCCCTGCAACAGCCGGGCCTGCTCCTCCACCTTCCGAGTTCCCTCCTTGGTCAGGTTGATGTCCTTGTATTTATGATCAACAAGGTAATCCGCTCCAACCATCAGCGAACCGACGATGCCATGGGTGATCTCACAGGCTTCCACCAGTGAAGAGTTTTTCTGCGCCCGGGAGATGATCAATGGCGTCACCGCCTCGTCAATCAGGACGCTGTCGGCCTCATCCACAATGGCCGTATCCAGCCCCCGCAAAACAATGCTGTCTATGCTTTTGGACTGCGGATTGAGAAGCTGGCGGAGCTGCCGGCGCGAAGAATCATGAAGGGCGCCGATAATCAATCTGTCCCTCAGAAAATCCGCGACCAGTTCTTTAAGCGTCGTGTAAACAACCCCTTTGTCGTAATTCAAGCGGCGCTCCCGCGGCTCCATCTGCCCAGTCACGCATCCCACCGATACCCCGCAAAAAGAGTAGAACGGGTTCATTTCGACGGCATCGCGATTCGCCAGATAATCATTGACCGTCACAAAATGGAACGGCCGCCCCGTCCATGCAGCCAGAACCGAAGGCAGGCAGGCGGTGAGGCTTTTCCCCTCGCCGGTCGCCATCTCGGCAAGATATCCGCGATAAAGCGCCAAAGCTCCCATGATTTGAACAGGATACGGCAAAAGCCCCGTCGTGCGGCTTGACGCTTCCACCATATTCGCCAGGGCTTCCGGCAAAAGAGCCTCATGATCCTTGGCCTGACGCCGGAACTGAGTCTGGATGTCCAACAGCCGTTCCCGCAACCTGTGATCCGAAATATGCACAAGCCCCCGGGCCATTTCACTAATCTTATCCGCTTCCTCCTGCAGGGAACGGGCTACGGAGGGTCGGCGCCGACGCCAGCCGGCAAAGCCGTGAACGAGGGCGTCCATGCCCTTGTAAAGCTTTTCAGGAATCACGATACGGGTGCGGTGGTAATCCTGAGCCGGAATTGTCATTAAATTTGATACCTCTTTTGCAGCATTTGCCTGAACTTATGAGCCCACTGGATAAGGAGCGGCTGCGGATTCAGCGTAAGACGGAGCTTTCCCGACATACCGTGCAGCAGCAACGCTTCCGGGGGAGGTTTTATATCCGCGTTAATCTGGAAAAAGGGCTCCGCCGCCTGCACGCCTTTTTCATCCTTCGTGGAAATCGGCACCTCGCCGCCCCCCCGCCATCCCAAGGCTGCCGACGGCAATTTTTCCTGCCGATACGGAATGATCTGGAATTTCAAGACGTCAAGATTTTTTCCACCCTGCCCGGAGATGCGGACCTCGGCATTGTTTATTTTGCCGGTAAAAAGCTCAGTCGCCTCGTCTTGAGAAACAATGGCGGAAAATCGAAAGGCGCTCTCATTGACAATCTTCCCGATCACCGAACCCCTATTCAGCCACGCCCCAATCAGATCCTTCATGTCCGGCGCCACCCATATACCCGACTCCCTGGCCCGAACTATCAGAAAAGCCCGCTGCGCTTCCAGGTCTTTGACCTTCGCTTCGATCGCCTCCAGACGCTTGCCAATTGGCTGCAGATCCGCAGTCTCCATGCGCAGCGCCCGAAGCTGCATCGCCAGCGTCTCCTTCCGCTGCGCGAGGGTGGCCTCGATCTCCAATTCGAGTTCCCGATCAGCAAGTTCCACAAGCGGGGTTCCCGGGCTTACCTGGATGCCCGATGGGGCCAGCACCCTTTTCACATAACCGGGGGCGTCGTTGACAACCTGGACGTACTGCATAGTTTCCATGACGCCCGGGGCGCGAAAGCGGTTGGGAAAGGGGAAAAGGGCCAGAAATAACGCCAGGATGGTCAAAAAACCGAGGCAGACGGCAACGGCCCGCATCCTCGTTCTGGCAAGACGGGGATTGGAAGCCAGATAGACAAACAATTTAAAAACCGGAACCAGACCCCATGTGACAACGCCGATCAGCGCCATGACGAAGCCGGCAAGCAGAAACTTGTCTGCCACGAAAAAGATGATGCCCGTGAATACCACTACCCGGTAGATGCCGCTCAGTATCCCGAATGTAGTTAAATATACAGTTTCTTTGGGACTCTGCGCCGGGCTGAATGAATCCTTGTATCCGAATGCATAGTGTTCAACCAGGTGCCGCAGGTGTTTCATTGCCCGGGAGCTGAGATTGGGGATGTCGAGCAAATCGGAAAGGATGTAGTAGCCGTCAAAACGCAAAAGCGGGTTTCCATTGAACAGAACCGTTGAAACAGAGGCGACAAACATAATGTTGTAGGCAAGGCTGCTTAGAGTTCCCTGAGCTGAATAGGCCCAAACAAAAGTGGCCAGCGCGGCGACAAAAATCTCCATGATCATGCCGGCGGCGCCGACAAAGGCGCGCTGCCAGCGGTTGCGAAAGGACCAGCTCGAGGTGGCGTCCATGTAAGGGAGCGGTGTAAAAACCAGCAGCATGACGCCCATGGTATGCACCTCGCCTCCGAAGCGCCGGCACACCAGGGCATGCCCAAACTCATGAATGGTTTTCACCGCCACCAGACCAATGTACAAAAGAAAGAGATTATCCGGGGCGAGTATCCCCTGGGCCTGATCCCATACCGCGTCAAACCTGTCCAGCGTCACCTTTATTGCCCCAGCCACCACCGCCACCCATAACGCCGCCCCGAGCGGAGAAATAAGGTATCTGAAGATCGGCATCATTCTTTTCAGAAGGTTGTCCGGATCGAAGAGGGGCAGCCGCATAAACAGGATGCTCATCAGTTTTGACTGCAACTCCCGCTGTTGCCTTTTGCGGTACCGCTCAAAAAGTTTGGCGCTGTCCGCGGGTTTTTCAAAGTGGAGAAGATTGGCAAAATAAAGCTGCGTCAAAAGCTGAATCACATCCTCCTGACCGGGGGCGTCGTCGGGATTTCTATTCAGGCACTCATCCCAAACCTCCGCTACCGTGCGATCAGGACGAAGGCGCACAACAAAATCGTGGGCCTCGGGCCGCAGTCGAAAAAACTGATTGTTGAACGGATCGCTGAACATGTACCACATTTCCCCACGGAAACGCCGTTTGCTCACCTTTACCGAAGGGTGCAGACTCACTTTGAGATCGGCAACGCGATACCATGATTCACTGAATGTTTTTCCCGCCTTTTGCATTTTACCACCAGAAAAAGATACGCAGAAAATCGATCGTGCGATGGGCAAATATCCACAGGATATTGCGCTTTCCCACATTGATTTTCGCCACGCCGCTCATGCCGGGCCGCCACCATGAGCTGCTTGTTTCCGGCAAAAGAGCGCGGACAAGGTAAACATTTTTCCCCTCTTCGGTAACCGCCACGGGATCAATGCGCTCCACCTTAACGGTAAATTTCAAATCCGGCCTGCCGACAAACGCTATTTCCCCGGAGCCGTTCGCAGTAATCTCATGAACGTCCCGTTCGTCAACCTTCAGTTCCGCGTACATTTTTTCGATCCTGGCCACCTTGAAGAGGACATCCCCCTTCTTGACAGGCGCCCCGAGCAGCTCTTTCAAGTCGCCTTCCACCACTATTCCGGCGAAAGGCGCCGTTACCTCCGCGTGCTGCAAATGATAATGAACCAGTTTGAGTCTTGCCTGGGCCTGTTCTTCCAGAGCCTGCGCAACTCTCATATCCGCCAGCGCTTTTTGCGCGGAGGCCTTTGCCGCCTCTCTTTCGTAGCGGTTCTGGTTCGCCAGGGCTGTTGATTCCTCGAGGAGAAGTTCCCGGGTGTCCAGCGACAAAAGCAGATCGCTCTTCTTGACCTTATCGCCGATTTTCACATGCACCTTGTGAATATATCCGTCAAAGGGCGCAGGCAGATACGCGACATCGTCCGTTTTCAGGATAAAGGGCGCCTCCACGCGGTAGTTCAACCGTCCGAAAATCAGCACGGCCAAAGCAACGGCGATTAAAAGACCCAGCACTTTTGCAAAGGTATGCTCGACGCCCAGAAGTTTTGCCAGCGCTTCCCGAACCGACGAAACAATTCTCGCCCCAAACCACCGGTCATGCCGCTTCAGATCTTCGAGCCGGCGCGCCGCCTGATCACATAAAACCCGCAACCCTCGCACTTCCTCCTCGGGAAATGGCTCGGTGGAACGCTCACAGGTCAACACCCCTACCGGCTTGTCGTCAAGTCTGATGGGAAGCGACACAATGCATTGCGATCCCTGTTCCCGTGAGTATTTCTCATGGTCCCGGGTTACAGCCAAACTTCCCTCCGGTCGCGGCCACAGGACCTCTTCATCCTGGTCGAAGGTCTCTTCCATCGCCGTTTCCAGGGACTGAACCACAACCATCTTCTTTTCGAATCGCTCCATGTGGCTGATCGCCTGCATGCGGATATAGGCTCCCGTCAGCCATCCGAGGCTGACGCGATCGCAGCGATAGCGGGAGGCAATCTCGTTGCAGAAGGTCATGGCCGCAGCCACATACCTTTTTTCGGCGTTCAGCAGCACCATCAGATCCAGCGCTTCGGCGAATTTTACCACATCGTTTTTGGCCCGGTTTACGACATTACCGAGCTGGTAAACCGAGGGAGTGTCAGCAATCAACGACAGACGGGTGATTGCCTCATCGGAGGTTATCCCGGCGTTATGTTCAAGGAGAAAGACCGTAACGCTGGCCCGACTGTCATCGGTCGCAAGACGGACTCCCACAATGACCCCATCGGTCTTCGCGCCCCCGGGCGTACCCTTTTCTTCCGTTGCAAATCCATCTATACTGGCGGCTTCGGCAACCTTATCCATCCTTTTATTGATATCGGCCTTAGCTGCGCCCAGTCCCCCGGTGGGCCAGACGGCAAGCCTCCTCCAGGAATCGCCGCTCTCCGCCCGCAGCATCAGCAAGCCAAGCCTTGCTCCCACGAGATGTGCTGATTCTTCCAGAAAGGCCGGCCAAAATTCAGCGGGCGGACCGCTGAAACGCCTCATCCGCGCAATCCGCTCCGCAGTGGCGCCTTTATCTTCGTTCACGTTTTCCATAAGCTCTGCCCATCAAATTTTGTAGTCGCCAAACCAAACAGGCGCCGAGTCGCACCTGCTCTTTTGCCCATTGCCGCGCGGCTATCGCCCCCTTATCAGCAGGGAGCCGGCCACCCCAGGGCGCACCGTTCCGTCCTGATTTTCAAACTCCGCCTTTACCTCGAGCAGCCCACTTGCCGGATCAACCACCGGGGAAACAAAAACGAGCTTCCCTTTCACCGCGATGTTTTTTGTACCGGCATTAATTTTAAGATCCACGGACTGGCCCTTTCTCAGACTACGGCCAACCCATTCCTCCACATTACAGACGAAAAGTCCGCGGCTGGTGTCAACTATATGTGCAAGCGGCTGATTCTCCTGAAACCCCTCGCCTTCATCGAGAAAAAGCTTGATAACTGTCCCCTGAATCGGCGAGATCAGGCTGCGTTTGCGCAGGGTCTCCCGCGCCATCTCATACTCGATCCGCTCGCGCTCTTCCTGGGTAACAAGCCTTTTGTGTTCCGCAACGGCAAGCTCATAATCAAGCTGCATCTTTTCCAGTTCCTCCTTGCTGACCGAAGCAGTGCTCCTGAATAATTCGCGATTGGATTCGAGGAGCCACTTCAGGGTGGCCACCCGTGCTGCAGCGGCCTCGAGTTCAGACTTGCCCTCCCAAATCAGCTTGCGCCGCTCCGCTTCAAGTTCATCGAGCTTCTTGTCCATTTCCAGGATAACGGCGCCCTTGGACACAACTGCCCCCTCTTTGACAAAAATGGCGGCAATCGTTCCCCCGGTTGTCGCGCTCAAGGTCACATCCATGATAGGTTCCGTTATTCCCGATAACGAAAGCGTCTCTGCGGCCTGAACCACTGCGGCGGCCAACGGAGAAAAGAATAGAACACACACAATATTGAACAGAAAAAAAACCTTTGCAATCAAGCTAAATGTTTTTTTCGCGACTTCCTGCTGCATCATCGGATAATTAATCATTTTACCCCTGCCTCCATCACATCGACCCCCTGATTGACCAGCAGCGAACCCTCCGCCAGCTCGAGCTGATACAGCGATTTCATATATCTAACAAGGCCTTCCACTTCACCTTCTCTTGCATTGTTGAGAGTTTCTTCCCTTTCCAGCAGAGTCCGGCTGTTGCTCTTGCCGGCGGTAAACCGCTGAGATTCCGTTTTCAGCAGTCGCCTGTTTATTTCCACGGCGCCGGCCTGCTGCAGAACCTGTTCCCTGGCATTTTCCATATTGCGGAGGGCAGTATCCACGGCATTCGTCAGGGAAACCTCGACCGCCTTAAGTTCCAGCAGGGCCTGCCGCTTGCGCTGCTTTGTCGCTTCCAATTCACTGGCCGCTTTTTTACTGCCGCCCAGAGGGACTCGCATTTCCAGCCCCAGCGACCAGGTCGGATGCTCACGCTCCAGCGCATCATCCATGGGATGCCCAAATTTATCGGTCAGCCCGTTGAGGTTATAACTGCCCTTCAAGTCTATCTGCGGCCATAACTGGTTTTTGGCGAAGGCCAGCCGGATATCCTCCCTCTCGATCTTTTTTCTGCTGGACAGATACTCTCCGCGGAGCGCCAAAGCCTTGGCCAGACTATCGGCAAAATCCTTTTTCACTTCTTCGACATGCGGCTCTTCAGACGGTTCAATTTCGACGTTGTTCGCAGACACAGAGGAGGAAAGATACGTGCGGACACTGTTCAGGGCGGAAACAATCGCCTGCTTTGCCTCACTGACAAGAGCCTTGCGCATGGCAAGCGCTGCCTGGGCTTCCAGCACCTCGGTTTCGGACATCCTGCCTGTTTTCATCCGGGCAATATTGTCGCGCAGGACTTCTTCAGCGGTATGCTCGGATTCCCGTCGCACCCGATACTTCTGGCGCGCCAGATAAAGATCCCAGTAGCCGGCAATGGCTTCCGCCATAACGCGCATCGTCTGCACACGGTAGTTCTGGAAGGCGATGTCCCGATCAGCCTCCGCCATGCGGATTGCCGCCATTGTCGGCTTGAAGCCTCCATCCTTGAGGAGGGGCTGAATCAGGCTTACCCCTACAACAGTTTGTTTTTCCTTATCTACTCCGTATTTATCGTTAACACTGCTCGAAAAATCCCGCTGTGAAAAGCCTAACCGCACCTTTCCTCCGGTCGGCAAAAGCTCTTCAATGGCCAGTTGCTGGCTGAAGCTATCCTCCCAGAACTCCGGCGCAAAACCCTGGTTGATCATTTCCTGCACCGTATTTTTCCGGTTGTCGTCCTGATACTGATAGGAACCCACCAGGGCCGGTTCAAAAATGGCTTTGGCCCCTTTCACCGCTTGGCGGCTAACAGCCCATTCGGCATGCTGATAGGCGATCTGTTCGTTTTTATCCCGGACGCTCCGCACGAAATCCCTCAGGCTCATTGCTAAAACACCCGAAGCGGGCGCCCTCTCTGCTTTCTCCACGGCAGCCTGTTTTTTCCCATCGTCAGATACTTTTTCCGGAGCTACCTCGGCAAGCAATTCAGAAACGCCCAAGCTGGTCATTCCCCAGCCAAACAACAGCACAAGACAAATAATTACCCTAAGTACAGACTTCATGATTTTCTCCCTGCCCTTTCCGGCCTGAAGGGGTTGCCGGAATACCTCTCTGTTCATAAGCTACTCCCTGGTTTTTCCCCTGTAAATTTAATAAAGTTCTGCGAAAAAGCTCACGATCCCCTAATGCTTGCCATGATTGGCGCCTTGCCGGGCAAGGTCAATAAATCAGTCCTCGAGCAATCGCATAAGGTTACAACATACATCTCTGGAGCTATACAATAATATAATATTCGAAAGAAAAATTGCCCAATCGGAAGTTTCCCCAGATCGCAGGGATTGGAAACCTTTTTTGATGAGCATACCTCCCTGTAACGGGGCTTTTATAAAAGAAACTTTCGGAAATGTCAATGCCGAAGGACGTTTTAAAAGCAGATTCAGGATGTTTTCCCTGTCGCGCGCCTTGACTATTTACTGCTGATTACGCTATGCTTTGAAATATAATAAGGAAGGAAGCCTATGGAATTATTTATGCTGATAGCGGTAGCGATTACCGTATCGGCCACGCTAATGATCAGTAAAAAAAGGGAGCCCCTGCATATCTCCTTCGCCGCTCTTTGTCTGACAATCGCCATCCACGAAGGGGGCGTCTTTTCCGGCGCAATTTTTCACTCCCGCATCCATCTTCTTGTTGAACTGATTGGATTATTGGCAATCCCCCCCCTTACGATAAGCTTCAGCCGCGATTTCTGCAAAGGGCAGACACTGCTGAAGAAGAGGGATATCCGCACGACGGCGCTCGTGAGCATCCTTTTTGCCATTCTTGTTTTTATCCCCGCCCTTGAATGGAAAAATACCCTCCTGTTTGCGTATATTTATGCGGATGTTGTCTTACTTACCTGTTATTTTTCTCTTATCCACTATGCAAGAAAAAAGGCCTCCGGAAATGAAAAAAAACGTCTTTTTTACCTGATTCTCGTCGGCACAGCGGCAATCGTCTCCGCCAGCATCCCCCCCCTTTTCAGCATCATCGTCTCCGGCATGCTTTACTTTATCCTTATAATGATCACCCACCCGCACCTCACTGAACTGCACGATTTAATGACGCGCGCCCTGGTTATTATTATCGGCGCCCTTTTCACGACCATTTTCTTCTACCTTGTAATCGGCTTCTTTGGCAAAGGCCCCAACCTCTCTTTTACCCTTGTGTTTATGGTCTCTTTCCTGATTATCATCGCCATCGGTCCCTTCCAGGTTATCCTGAAGCGGATGTTGACAAGCTTCTACCCGGACATCAAGGATGTCTTCACCTCGCCGTTTGATCTCGATGAAAAGCTCGAACGGGAAAAATCTCTGCTATTGGAGCAGATGGCGCCGGTCTTTGCTCATGAAATCCGCAATCCTCTCGGCTCAATAAAAGGGGCTGCCCAGTATCTCCTGACCGAGGTTGAGCAGGAAGATCAGCGCAAACTGCTGGAGGTAATCACCGAGGAAGCAAACCGCTTGAACCGGGTCGTTTCCCAATTTCTCGATTACGCCCGCCCCTATCAACTTGACCTGCAACCCGGCTCAATCAACACCGTCATCGAAAAGACGATGACCCTGCTTGAGGCAGACATAATCTCCGAACATGTCCATATCCAGATGGAGCTGCATCCCCATCTGCCGCCTGTTCCCATGGATCATGAGCAGATTCATCAGGTTATTATGAATATCGCCCTCAACGCGATAGAGGCGATGCCGGAGGGTGGAACGTTCACTGTCAGAACAATGCAGATAAAGGGGGGGGCGGGAGATGCGGTCGGCATTTCAATGAGGGATACCGGTCAGGGTATGCCGCGCGAGACAATCAGGCAGATATTCACACCCTTTTTTACTACCAAGGAGCGGGGGACCGGTTTGGGGTTGGCCGTCTGCCGGCGCATAATAATGAATCACGGAGGGAAAATCCGCGTCAAATCAATAGTGGGGAAAGGAACAATCTTCTACATTCGTCTCGAAACGGTCCATTAGCGGGGAAATGAAGGTTAAAAACTATCGGCGCATGCAGTCAACTAAGGAGGATTCAATAAATCGTGATTAAGCCAGCAAAAATTCTCGTCGTTGATGACGAACTTAATATGAGGCTTGTCCTCGCGGCCATGCTGAAGAAAGAAGGCTATGAGGTCTTCACGGCGGCCAATAGCCAGGAAGCCCTGAAAATCTTGAAAGAAAAACAGGTCTCCGTCGTCGCGACCGATCTGAAGATGCCCGGTCTCGACGGCATGGGACTCCTCCAGAAGATTCTGCAATACGACAATGCCATGCCAGTCATCATTCTGACCGCCTACGGCACCGTGTCCAGCGCCGTCGATGCCCTGAAAAAGGGCGCCTTCGACTATATCACCAAACCCTTTGAGCAGGATGAACTCAAAACGATAATCCTCAAGGCGGTCAAGACCAGGCAGCTCGACGACCGCTGCCTCCCACCGCCGGAGGGGGATGTCGATCAGTACCGCATCATCGGCACAAGCAGCCGCATGTCTGAAATACTCAGAATCGTCCAAAAGGTTTCCCCAACCGAAACCACCGTGTTGATAACCGGGGAAACCGGAACCGGCAAAGAGCTGATAGCCCGAGCAATTCACACAAACAGTTCCCGCAGCAAACAGCCTTTTATAAAAATAAACTGTGCCGCAATCGCCCAGAATCTGGTGGAAAGCGAGCTCTTCGGTTACGAAAAAGGGGCGTTCACCGGCGCCGTTACCACCAAACCGGGCAGATTTGAACTGGCCCACAAGGGCACTCTTTTTCTGGATGAGGTCGGGGAAATACCACGCGAGGTACAGGCAAAGCTGTTGCAGGCCATCCAGGATCAGAGCTTCGAACGGGTAGGCGGCTTGAAAACAATCGCGGTGGATGTGCGCCTGATTACGGCCACAAACAAAAATCTCCCGGAAGAGATAAAGGAGGGACGTTTCCGGGAGGATTTGTACTACCGTCTCAACGTCTTCCCCATTCATCTTCCCCCGCTCCGGGAGCGACCAGATGATATCCTGCCGCTGGCAGAGCACTTTCTCAAAAAATCCAATCTGAAGCTGGGGAAAAAAGTGCGTGAGCTCTCCTCCGAGGTTAGCGCTTCCCTGCTTGCCTACAGTTGGCCGGGGAACATACGAGAGCTGGAACACCTTGTGGAAAGGCTGGTATTGATGGCGGATGGTTCTGTAATCACGGCAGAAGTACTTCCACCGGATATCTTTAAAATTAATCCAGCGCAAGGATTTAATCCTTCCACGGCTCCGGATGAAACCCCGCATGACGCACTGAAAAGTCACATGGAGGAAATGGAAAAACAAATTATTACCCGCTGCCTTGAAGAATGCGACGGGAACGTAACGAGGACGTCCCAAAAACTTGGTTTGAGCCGCAAGGGTCTGCAGCTCAAGATGATCAAACATAATCTGAGAAAGGGCGGTATGGATTGATGCCGTCCCACCCACACTATTGGGATGAATCGCGCTCATTTCAATCATCCCTAAATAATAATGGCATTTTTTATATAAAAGATGATATCGTTCCGATCGTTTGTTTTAACGTTATTTCCCTACGGAGGATGTACAGATGAACACCATTTTCAGCAAAAAGACTTCATTTTTAATCGTAATCATGCTCATGCTGCTGCTGGGCCCCTATGGCGACCGACAGGTTTCAGCGATCGACCGCAGCACCTATAAAAGCCTGAAAACCTTTAACGAGGTTTTGGACATGGTTGAAAAGAACTATGTGGAACCGGTATCTGCCGACAAACTCCTCCAGGGCGCCATCAATGGAATGATCAAATCCCTCGATCCGCACAGCAGTTTTATGACCGAGGATATGTACAAGGAGCTCGAAGTTGAGACACGCGGCAGTTTCGGAGGAGTTGGCATTGAAATCACGCTGGTCAAGGATGTCCTCACCGTTGTCTCCCCGATCGAAGACACCCCCGCCTACAAAGCAGGGGTCAAGGCAGGCGACCAGATCATCAAAATCAATGGAGATTCGACAAAAGACATCACAATCATGGAGGCCGTCAAGAAGCTCCGGGGCCTCAAGGGAACAAAGGTGACAATCACGATCATGCGCGAAGGGCTGGCAAAATCGCTCGATATCGAGATAACCAGAAACATCATTGTGGTTAAAAGCATAAAATCAAAAATTTATAATGGAAATATCGGATACATCCGAATCGCCTCGTTTCAGGAACATACCGGAGACGATCTGCTGAAAACGATTAAGGAAATAAAGGCGAAGACCAAGCCTTTAGCGGGAATCGTCATTGATATGAGAAATAATCCGGGAGGATTGCTCAACCAGTCCATTGAGGTCTCGGACGCCTTTCTCAAGAAAGGAATCATCGTTTCGACAAGGGGCCGTTCGAAAAAGATGGAAAGCAAGGCGATAGCAAAAGACAGCGGCGACGAGCCTACCTGCCCAATCGTCGTTATAGTGAACGAAGGAACGGCGAGCGCCGCCGAGATCGTCTCCGGCGCCCTGCAGGATAACAAACGGGCGGTCGTTCTGGGAACGCAAACCTTCGGCAAGGGTTCCGTCCAGACGGTAATCCCTCTTGAAGGGGGCTCCGCGCTGAAGCTGACAACGGCGAAATACTACACCCCCAACGGCCGTTCCATCCAGGCGGAGGGCATCACCCCGGACATCGTGGTTAAACTGATTGCCAAAACGGAAGAAAAAAAAGATGAGAAAGAACCCGTGGAAAATCATTCATTCCGGGAAAAGGATTTAAAGGGACATATAAAGTCGCCCAATGAAAAAACTGAAAAAGACGCCAAAAGCGAGGGGGAAAAGAAGGTAGAAGACACTCTTGACAACGACAACCAGCTTAAGAGCGCTATAGATATCCTGAAAGGCTTGATCATTTTGTCTGACAAAAAATAGGATGAAACGTTTTCCCGTTTTAACCGTAATTATCGCGGCAGCGCTTATTGCCGCAGCTTTTCTTTTCCTTGAACGGTTTAAAATCACGGAGAAACCTGAACCGCGGGAAGAAGGCAGGAAGGAGTCCACCGCCCCCCAAAAACGTATTTCTCCTGTACCGCCTGAAAAAAAGCCGTACAGGCAGGTCGCGATAATAATCGACGATATCGGTTTTGATCTGCGGGCATTAAAGAAGCTGGCCGAAATTCCGGCGCCGATAGCCTTTGCTGTTCTTCCTCACACCCCCCATGCCGCAGAAGCTGCGGAATTTTTGCATAAGGGAAAGAGGGAAATCCTCCTGCATTTGCCGATGGAACCCCTTTCCTACCCCAAGCAATCTCCCGGGGCAGGCGCTCTGCTGGCAGACATGAACGAAGCGCAAATTCTCCGGCAGCTTAGCGAAAATTTTGCTGCCGTTCCTCATGCATCAGGGGTCAACAACCACATGGGGTCGCGGTTTATGGAGGATGCTTTGCGACTGAAAACGGTTATGGAGGAACTGAAAAAACGGGGTTTGTATTTTGTGGACAGCAGGACATCGCCCCACTCCCAGGGAAGGGAAGCGGCCGCTGAAGCCGGCATCCGTTTCGCCGCCAGGGACATTTTTATTGACCATGAAAACGGCTACGAGTCAACGCTTGAAACCCTGCGCCAAGCAGCCGCCCGGAAAACAAAAGACGATGGGAAACCCCTGCTTTTGATTGGGCACCCCCACGCCGATACGATCAGGGCAATAGAGGATGTCCTGCCCCTATGGGAAAAAGAGGGCATTCAGATTGTTGAGTTAAGCCGTTGCCTTGGCAATCTAAAATAAAACATAAGGATGTTTCTGTCATGAAAAGAATTTTTCACGCAATTTTTTTATTAATGTTTCTGTTTATAGCAGCCTCTTCCCCCGCAGAGGCAAAAGACGCATCAGCGCCGCCGGCCCCGGAGATTTCAACCGGGGGCGCAGGGTTTCACTACAGCCTCAGTGTACTCTACACCTTAAGCGATAAGCCGGAAGAGGCCATCCGGGAACTTGAAGAAACGCTTCGGCTCGATCCCTCCGCCGTTTGGCTGACGAAAGACATAGCGTCTTTATACATGGCAAAAGGGGATGCAGACAAGGCGATCAGGTTATGTTTGAAGGCGCTCAAAGACCATCCCGACGATGTCGACACCCGCATGCTGCTCGGCAGCCTCTTTATGAGCAGCGGAAAATATGAAGCAGCCGCGGGTGAATACAAAAGGGTAGTCGAACTCAACCCCAAAAACGCCAGCGCACTTTTCTATCTCGGATTAAATCTCGCGGAAATAAAAAAATTTGCTGAGGCGGAAACATCCTTCAGGAAACTCCTCAAGGTGGAACCTGAAAACTTCATGGGTAATTTTTATCTGGCGAAGGTCCTGGCGGAAATGAAGCGTTATGACGAGGCAGAAAGCGAATTTAAAAAAGTTCTCGCTCTAAACCCGAAATCCGAGTCGATTATGATCGATTTGGCCATGCTTTATGAAAAACAGGGGAAGATGCTTCCGGCAATCGAGATTTACAGAAAAATCGTTGATCTTTCCCCCCATAACGTCCGAGTTCTGCTCAAGTTAGGACATCTCTACCTCCAGCAGGAGCGTTATGATGATGCCCAAAGCGCCTTTACGACCATCTTGAAGTTTGACCCGGCAAACAGGGAGGCGCAAACGGCCCTGGGCCTGCTTGCGCTTGAGCAGGGGAATCATGAACAGGCTATCGCAAAATTCCTGCCGCTGCTGAAGGAATCGCCTGCGGACAGCAGTCTTCTGTACCTGCTGGGCGCCGCCTATGGGGAGTCCGGGGATTATGGCAAGGCAATCGAAACAATGCAAAAAATCCCACCCTCTTCGGGACAGTTTGTCGAAACCCGAATTCGTCTTGCCGCAATCCTTAAAAAACAGGGGAAAACTCAAACGGCCATTGCTTCACTTAAGGATGCAATCAACAGCAAGAAAGATGCCCCCGGCTTGTACGCCTTTCTCGCCTCGGTGTACGGCGATGAGCAAAAATATTCAGAGGCGGAGGCTATTCTCCGGGAGGGGCTGGAAGCCAACCCTGCAAGTATCGAACTTTATTTCAACCTCGGGGTTCTTTTTGAAAAAACAAACCGTTTCGAAGAAAGCATAAAGGCCATGCGAAAAGTGCTTGAGTTT
Source organism: Syntrophales bacterium (assembly GCA_023229765.1). Lineage (NCBI taxonomy): Bacteria > Pseudomonadati > Thermodesulfobacteriota > Syntrophia > Syntrophales > Syntrophales bacterium. The sequence continues at coordinate 20,421 of JALNYO010000050.1, forward strand.
GACCCAGACCATCCGGAAGCGCTGAACTTCATCGGCTATATGTATGCGGACAGGGGATTAAATCTGGACGAAGCAGAGCAAATGATCCGCAGGGCCATCGTTTTAAGGCCGCAAAACGGCTACATGATTGATTCGCTGGGATGGGTGCTGTTTCGAAAAAATCAATTTGACGAGGCGATACGCTATCTCAAGGAAGCCGCCTCGCTGCTGCCTGAAGACGCCGCTATTTTTGAACACCTGGGGGACGTCTATTTACAGAGCGGAGCGACTCAGGAAGCCGCTGAAACATATAAAAAGGCTCTCCAGCTAAACCCCGGCAATGAAAAGCTGAAGCAGAAAGCGGCAGATCTGAAAAGCAAATAACCAGGCAGGCGATTCTCCAAAAAACCCCTATGCCCGTGGGGCACAACGAAGCATGAAAATCCCCCCTTGCCCCCCTTTGGCAAAGGGGGGATGGGGGGATTTTCATATAAACATTGATCGTAAAAAGATGGCCAGACAACATTATACAAAAAACATACCGATAAAACGTGCCTTAATTTTGCTTATTATCACAGGGGTTGCCCTTTCCGGCTGCGCCGTTCGCCAACAAATAGTGAACTATCCGACGGCGTACGACTCTCCGGAGGCCGCTTTACGAGCGGCAGGAACCGATATTGAGGCAGGCGCGATAACGGCGACGGCAAAAATAGAAATAAGCGACGAGGGGAAAAGATACCCTCTGAAGGCCGCCCTGATGATTAGAAGGCCCGCTTCTCTTAGGCTGGAATCCATTCCCATGATCGGGCCTCCCGATTTCTTCATCTCCCTGACGGCGGGCGAAATGAGGATATTTATGCCGGCAAAGGGTTCTTTCTACACAGGCGCTGCCACCCCCCATAATATATCGAAATTCCTCCATATTTATGTAAGTGCGACGGAACTTGTCTCGCTGCTTCTGGGCCTTCCTCCGGATAACGAAGCAAAAGAAGAAAACATGGCGGGCCGTCAGGAAGAAAACCTCTACCGAATCGATCAAGAAAAAAATGATAATGGGCAACTGTCCATCTGGATTGATCCGGCAATAAACAGAATAGTGAAAACGGCTCTCGCAAAAAACGGAGTCAAAATCTACGAGGCTGTTTTTGAGAAGCATCTGCGGACAGGGGGATATTATTTACCGCAACACATTACGATCACGGGGCAAACAACTTCTGCGCTGAAAATAACATATACAGAAATCCAGCAGCTCGCCGATCCTGATGCATCATTCACGCTGCCCATTCCTACGGGAATTACGCCAATCCCTCTCGATTAACCGACAATCCTGCGGCGATTGATTGTTTTACCCCCATCTGTCATTGCGAGCAAATCAAACGGGTCTGCGACAAAAATGTGGGTATCATATACTTGCAGAAACTTATTCCCCCTTTGGAAAAGGGGGGCAGGGGGGATTCATAATAAAAGCAAGGTGATATTTATTCTCCATCAAATCTCCCCCAACC